>CAITZE010000294.1 GCA_903896775.1 uncultured bacterium | reverse complement strand
CGGCGAGGGCGGACGTTCACTGGTATCCTTGTGGCGGAAAATCAAACGGCCTTTATCCAGGTCATAGGGCGTAACTTCGACGGTCACGCGGTCGCCCACCAACGTACGGATACGGTTCTTTTTCATGCGCCCAGCGGTATAGGCGATGATTTCGTGATCGTTAGACAGCTTCACACGATAACGTGCTTCGGGAAGAACATCGGTAACGACGCCCTCGAATTCAAGCAGTTCTTCCTTAGCCATAAATTACTCCCAGAGGGGTTGAGCGTCGCAAAGGGCCAAGCCCTTCGCGCAAAGGCAAAGCGGGACAGCCGTGACTGTCCCGCTTTTTAAAACTTTAGACGGCCTTCAGATTGGCAGCCGAGGACTTACCGCGTTCCTGCTGAATTTCGTAAGAGATCTTTTGGCCTTCGTTCAAGGAGCCGAGGTTTGAGCGCTCGACCGCCGAGATGTGCACGAAAACGTCCTTCGAACTGTCTTCCGGCTGAATAAATCCATAACCCTTGGTCGCATTGAACCACTTCACGGTGCCCACCGGCATTGTATTTCTCCAAGAATAGATGACCGCCCGGCACATGCTGGGTGGGCCTAACTTCAAAACGGGCGGGACCGGACTAGCTCTCGACAGGGAGTGCAGAACAAGGTCGCCCCATAGCGAGCCGACCCGCAATATATATGACTTTATTGGACTTTTTTCAATGCGGGATATCCGAAAACCCCGCAAATCAGCCCACGTAAAACGCGGCAAGCCTTTGTTTTAAATAACGAATACGGTCTGGTTAGCCAGCCAAGCCCGCAAGCTCTTTAACCACAGCATCGCCCATAACCGTGGTGGAAACCGGGGTTTGGCCCTTTTCGACGATGTCGGCCGTGCGAATCCCAGCCCGCAGCACGTTCTGAACGGCCTTATCGATAAGGTCGGCATTGTCCGCCATGGAAAACGAATACCGCAGCATCATGCCGTAGGAGAGAATCATGGCCAGCGGATTGGCGATTCCCTTGCCGGCGATGTCGGGAGCCGACCCGTGGATGGGCTCATAAAGCGCGGCCTGACGGCCCGAGGCTTCTTTGGCTCCGAGGCTGGCCGACGGCAACATGCCGAGCGAGCCCGGCAGCATGGAGGCCAGATCCGACAAAAGATCGCCGAACAGATTGTCGCTGACGATAACGTCGAATTGTTTCGGGTTACGGACCAGCTGCATCGCGCAGTTGTCGGCGTACATATGTGTCAGCTCGACGTCTTTATAATCGCTGGCTTGCAGCTTGGTGACTTCTTCGCGCCACAAGACACCGCTTTCCATGACGTTGGCTTTTTCGACCGAGCAAACCTTGTTGCGGCGCTTGCGGGCCAACTCAAAGGCCACGCGCGCGACGCGCTGAATCTCAGAGGTCGTGTAAACTTGTGTGTTGACGCCCCGGCGCTCGCCGTTGGGCAGAGTCTCGATGCCGCGCGGCTCGCCGAAATAAACCCCGCCGAGCAGTTCGCGCACGATCATGATATCGAGGTCTTTGACGACTTCGGGCTTCAAGGTCGAAGCATTGGCCAGCACATCGAACACCAGCGCGGGACGCAAGTTGGCGAACACGCCCATGCCTTTGCGGATTCCGAGCAGACCGCGCTCAGGACGATCGGCGAAAGGAAGGTTGTCCCACTTTGGGCCGCCGACGCTTGCCAGCAGAACCGCATCGGCTTCTTTGCAACGCTGAAGCGTCGCAGGTGTCAGCGGTGTGCCGTTCGTATCGTAAGAAATGCCGCCGATCAGGTCTTCGCCGATCTCGAAGTTCGTGCGGCCGGTGCTGTTGAACCACGCCATGATTTTGCGCGCAACTTCGGTCACTTCCGGGCCGATGCCATCGCCCGGCAGCAGCAGAATCTTCTTCGATGCGGTCATTGGGGGAGCCTTTAGAATTTGAGCTGGCAGAATTTAGGCAGGCGTGCGGTTTTCGTAGAGCCAGGGCTGTTCGCGCCGCTGCTTTTCTTCGAAGCTGGTGATCTGGTCGACGCTCTGCAGGGTGATGCCGATGTCGTCGAGGCCCTTCAGCAGATTGTTGCGCTTGGTACCGTCGAGCGAGAAAGACGTCACAGCGCCATCGGGCGCGGTGATGGTCAGGTTATCGAGATCGATTGTGAACTCGCCGCCGGCGGTGTTGCCGCTGCTGGCCTTGGCCGACAGAGCATCGACTTCGGCTTGCGGCAGCGTGATGCACAAGATGCCGTTCTTGAAGGAGTTGCCGTAAAAGATGTCGGCGAAGCTGGAAGCGATGACACAACGGAAGCCGTAATCGGCGAGGCTCCACGGCGCATGTTCGCGCGACGAGCCGCAGCCAAAGTTGGCGCCGGCAATCAGGATCTTGGAATGACGATAGGCATCCTTGTTGAGCACGAAGTCGGGGCGCTCGGCGCCGTTCTCGTCATAACGCATGGCGTAGAAGGCTGACTTGCCGAGGCCAGTACGTTTGATGGTTTTCAGAAAGCGTGCCGGAATGATCATGTCGGTATCGACGTTGACCAAAGGCAGCGGCGCTGCGACGGCTTTCAGGACTTTGAACTTTTCCATGGATGAGTTCTCGCCGTTAAATCTTGCGGACATCGGTCAGGTGACCAGCGATAGCCGCAGCAGCGGCCATGGCAGGGCTGACGAGATGTGTGCGGCCGCCGACACCCTGACGGCCTTCGAAATTGCGGTTGGACGTCGAGGCCGAACGTTCACCTGGCTTCAGGAAGTCCGGGTTCATGGCGAGACACATGGAACAGCCCGGCTCGCGCCATTCGGCGCCGGCTTCGGTGAAAATGCGGTCGAGGCCTTCTTCTTCCGCCTGATGCTTCACAAGACCAGAGCCGGGAACGACGAGCACGCGCACGCCCTTCGCGACTTTGCGGCCTTTCAACACATCAGCAGCCGCGCGCATATCTTCGATGCGGCCGTTGGTGCATGAACCGATAAAGACAGTTTCGATCTTGATCTGGTCGAGCGGCGTACCCGCCGTGAGGCCCATGTATTCGAGCGAGCGTTGAGCAGCGACGCCTTTGGCCGAATCGGCGAAACTTTTCGGATCCGGCACTTTGCCGGTGATCGGCAACACGTCTTCAGGGCTCGTGCCCCAGGTGACATGCGGCACCAGATCTTCGGCCGACAGACGCACTTCTTTATCGAAAACAGCGTCCGGGTCGGACTTCAAGGTCTTCCAATAAGCCACGGCCTGTTCCCACGCAGCGCCTTTCGGCGCGAAGGGACGGCCTTTTAGATATTCGAACGTCTTTTCGTCTGGCGCGATGAGGCCAGCGCGCGCGCCACCTTCGATGGTCATATTGCAGACCGTCATGCGGCCTTCCATGGACAGATCCGTGAAAGCCTGGCCGGTGAACTCAATAACGTGACCGTTACCGCCCGAAGTTCCGATCTTGCCGATAACGGCGAGCACGAGATCTTTCGCGGTGACGCCGGGCGGCAATTTACCGTCCACCTGCACACGCATGTTCTTGGATTTTTTCATGGCGAGCGTTTGCGTCGCCAGCGTGTGTTCGACTTCAGATGTACCGATACCAAAGGCCAATGCGCCGAGCGCGCCGTGGGTCGAGGTGTGAGAGTCGCCGCAGACAATCGTCTTGCCGGGCTGCGTCAAACCTTGCTCAGGGCCTAGGATGTGAACAATGCCCTGGCGGATGTCGGACATGGGGAAGTACGTCACGCCGAAGTCGTGGCAGTTCTTTTCCAGCATCTCAAGCTGCAACTTACCTTCCGGATCTTTGATGATCTGCAAACGGTCGGACGTTGTCGGCACGTTATGATCGGGCACCGCGAATGTCTTTTCAGGCGCATGGACTTTGCGGCCCGCCGCGCGCAAACCTTCAAAGGCCTGCGGCGATGTGACTTCGTGAATCAGGTGCAGATCGACGTAAAGAATGGTGGTGCCATCGGCATCGGTGCGGACGGCGTGACTGTTCCACAGTTTGTCGTACAGAGTCGTCGGAGCCATTATACGTATATCCTGGACAGTATCCCGGGGCCCATATCGTGAAGATGCAATTCTGGCGCTCTTTGCGAGCACCGCGTCTTGCGTCAAAACGGCGTAGCGTGATCCGCGCCGCGCATCAGAAACAATCTTAGGCGTTGTCAGACGCAGCATCGTCGCCGCTTGAGCCTTCTTCGGTGATGCGCGCAGCGCGGCCGCGACGGTCACGGAGGTAATAAAGCTTCGCGCGACGGACGCGGCCTTTACGAACCACTTCGACCTTGTCGATGACGGGGCCGAACACCGGGAATACGCGCTCGACACCTTCGCCGAAGGAAATCTTGCGAACGGTGAAGTTCGAATTCACGCCGGCGTTCTTGCGAGCGATGCACACGCCTTCATAAGCCTGGGTGCGTTCGCGCTGGCCTTCCGAAACCTTCACGTGAACACGGAGCGTGTCACCGGGAGAGAATTCCGGCATGGCGCGCTTGGCTTTCATTTCGGCCATATAGTCGTGTTCGATTTGCTGCATTATGTCCATTGTCGTCGTCCTTTTCACTCTGCTTGCCGAGCGGCCCATCTCAATATTACTTGGGCGCGCCTTTATTCTTCGTCTTCGCATACAGCGCCCACAGATCGGGACGCCTTACGCGCGTAATTTCTTCCGCCTGATCCTGCCGCCATGCCGTGATCTTGGCGTGGTGACCGGACCTGAGCACCTCAGGCACCTCGCGCCCCTTCCACGTCTCGGGTCGCGTGTAGTGCGGGTACTCCAAAAGGCCCGTCTCGAAACTCTCGTTCTCCAGCGACTCAGTCTTGCCGACTACGCCCGGCAACAACCGAACCACCGCATCCAACAGCGTGATCGCCGCTGCCTCGCCGCCCGAGAGGATAAAGTCGCCGAGGCTGACTTCCTCCACCTCTTGCGCCTCCAACAGGCGCTGATCCACACCTTCGTAACGGCCGCAGATCAGTGTGACACCCGGTCCCGCCGCTAAGGCTCGCACGCGAGCCTGATCCAAAATCCGACCCCGGGGGGTCAAGTAGATCAGCGGAGTGCCGTTCGGACGGGACGCTGCGATGGCGGCATCGAGTACATCAGGCCGCAT
>CAITZE010000293.1 GCA_903896775.1 uncultured bacterium | reverse complement strand
GTTCAATATCCTGTTGCAGGTCATGGATCACGGCAAGCTGACGGATCATAACGGCAAGAGCGTCAACTTCCGCAATGCCATCTTGATCATGACGACCAATGCCGGCGCTTCGGACTTGGCGAAGAATGCCATGGGCTTTGAACGTGAATCGCGCGAAGGCGACGACAAGGAAGCCATCGAGCGTATGTTCACGCCGGAGTTTCGCAATCGTCTAGACGCGATCATCACGTTCTCGAACCTGCCGCCCGAAGTGGTCGGCAAGGTGGTGGATAAGTTCATCATGCAGCTGGAAGGCCAATTGTCGGATCGCAACGTCACTATCGAACTTACGCAAGTGGCGCGCGATTGGCTGGCGAAACGCGGCTACGATCATCGTATGGGCGCACGTCCCTTGGGACGCGTCATCCAGCAGGAGATCAAAAAGCCCTTGGCCGATCACCTGTTGTTCGGCGATCTCATCACGGGCGGCCACGTCAAAGTGGATGTGGCGGAAGACAAGCTTACCTTTGTCATCACGCCGTCGAAGACCGCGCCGAAAAAAGAGGCCGATGCTGACGACGACGAAGATGCGGCATCATCCGATGCCGGCAACAAGTCGCCCGAAGCCGTAAAATAACCTGAGCGATACGTAACCTATCAAACCGCCGCCTGGCATACCGGGCGGCGGTTTTGCTTTGGGTTACGGTTGCACTAGGGCGTTTTAAAAAGGTTTGTGAAGGCGCCTGGATCCACGGGACGGCTGAACAGATAGCCCTGCAGCAGCTCGCACTGGCTTTCCTTGAGGATATCGGCTTGTTCGCCGGTTTCGACGCCTTCGGCGACGACGTTGAAGCCGAGGCGGTCGGCGAGTGCGATGATAGCGCCGACGATCTGTCCATCGGCAGCACTTTTGCCAAGATCTTTCACGAAGGAGCGATCGATCTTCACCACATCGATGGGGAGGCGCTTGAGATAGGCGAGTGAGGAATACCCCGTACCGAAATCGTCAATCGACAGCTTCACGCCCAGCGCCCTGAGGTTGCCGAGGGTCGTGATGGCTTGTTCGATGTCCACCGACATCGCGCCTTCGGTTAGCTCCAGTTCCAAACAGCCGGGCGGAATTTTCGTCTCTGTCAAAATGCGTTGAACGACATCGACGAGACCGCGGTCCAAGAACTGTGTCGGTGAAAGGTTCACCGAAATGCTTTTGATTGGAATGTTATCCGCTTGCCATTTGACGAACTGCCCGCAGGCTTCGCGTAATGTCCACTCACCGATAGCCATGATCAGCCCGCATTCTTCGGCGAGCGAGATGAACGCACCGGGCGGCACGAAGCCTTTTTCCGGGTGCTGCCAGCGCACCAGGGCTTCCGCGCCGATGATCTGATGCGTCGTCGAGTCTACCTTGGGCTGGTAGTAGAGCACGAATTCCTGACGCGCCAGCGCGCGGCGTAAGTCGTTCTCGATATCAAGACGCTCAGCCGCAACTGAAAGCATATGCGGCTCGAAGACCACGACGGGGCGCGACTTGTTTTGTTTGGCGGCATACATCGCCATGTCGGCATTGCGCACTAAAAGGTCAGCCGTGTTTCCGTCCGATGGATAATGCGCAACGCCGATGGACGGCAGGCAAAAGATTTCACGGCCGTTGATCACAAAGGGATCGGCGAAGTTATAAAGAATCTTGTGCGCGAGGTTGCGCCCGGCGCGCGGATCAGAAAGGTCAGAGGCGCCGATCACGAATTCATCGCCGCCGAGACGTCCTACGACATCCGACAGGCGTGTAGAGGCACGCAAGCGTTTAGCGACCAGCCGCAGAAGTTCATCACCCGCCTGATGGCCCATGCCATCGTTGACCTGCTTGAAGCCATTGAGATCGATGTAAAGCACAGCGAGGCCCGTCTTATGGCGCTGCGCGTGAACGATGGCCTGTTCAAGCCGTTCGGTTGCGAGCCAGCGATTCGGAAGCTGCGTCAGCAGATCGTAATTGGCCTGGTGGCGGATGCGTTGTTCTTGTCTTTTGCGGAAGCTGATGTCGGAGCACGTGATGACGAAGTGCCCTGAAGCATCGTCACTGCCATCAACCGCGACGAGCGACAACGCTGCGATAAACGGCGCGCCGTTCAAACGCCGGCACGTGGCTTCGCCGGACCAATGGCCGCGGGCATTCAATTCTTCCCAGATTGAAGGCAGGAAAGTTTTTTCGTGATAGCCGGGCGCGAGGATGTCGAGTTTCGTCCCGACAAGATCGCCCGATGAAAAAGACGTGATAGCTTCATAAGCCGGATTGACGGCTTTGATGGTGAGGCTGCGATCGACGATGAGAATGCCGTCGCCGACGCTATCGAAAACTTTCGCGAGCAGGCGGATCTGTTCTTCATCGGACTTCCGTCGTGTGATGTCTTCGACGGTGCCTTCGTAGTACATGATGCTGCCATCGGATCCGCGCACGCAGCGTGCGTTCTCGGTGATCCAGATGACAGAGTGATCGGCGCGGTAAACCTGCGCTTCGAAGTCGCGGACGACACCGTCGTCGGACATGATGCGTTTGAAATCGTCGCGGCGGGTTGGATCGACATACAACTGACCAGCGATATCGGTCAGACCTTTGATCAGGTCATCGGTGGTGTCGTAGCCGTAAACCTTCGCGAGCGCCGGATTGACCCTGAGGTACCGGCCTTCGACGGTTGTTTGATAAATACCTTCGACGGCATTTTCGAAAATACTGCGGTATTGGCTTTCGATGTCTGCCGTCACGTTTTTAGCGACCTTATTCAACATACCCTCCGGCCGATGCGGCCTCCCAGGTCCGCCATTCGATTCACGTTATAATACTCGTCTCCCGTCGCATCTAAAATCTTAGGTCGAAACTAGCATCGTGCATGAATGAGTGCGAGTCTGAACTAAATATCTCCGGAAGTTTTTTTCAGTGTGTGCGTTTGTGCGCAAAAAAAAGGTCCCGCCGGACGGGCCGGCGGGACCATTGACTCCGATAGAGCCGCAGGAGGCCAGAGCACGTCCCGGAAAAGTGGAAACCGGTTTTCCGGTCGGGACGTGCTCCATACATTTAAGTAACGACCTTCTTTTCCGGCGCAGTAATCACTGCGCCGGGAAGGGCGTTAGACCGAGTAGTACATTTCGTATTCGATCGGATGCGGTGTGGTTTCGATGCGCATCACTTCCGGCATCTTCAAGTCGATCCAAGACTGGATGAAGTCCTTGTTGAAGACGTCGCCCTGCGTGAGGAAGTCGTGATCGGCTTCCAGACTTTCGAGGGCTTCACGCAACGATCCGCACACCGTCGGAACCTGAGCGAGTTC
>CAITZE010000292.1 GCA_903896775.1 uncultured bacterium | reverse complement strand
CCGCCGTCGTAAGGGTTGTTGAGCACAAAGACATCGCCATCACGCATGTCGCCATGGCGCCGGATCACAGCGCGCACACTTTCGCCCATGGAGCCCAGATGCACCGGGATATGTGGCGCGTTAGCGATGAGATTGGCGTCACCGTCGAATATGGCGCAGGAGAAGTCGAGACGCTCCTTGATGTTCACGGACTGGGCCGTATTTTGCAAAACTGCGCCCATCTGCTCGGCGATGGACATGAAGAGATTGTTGAAAATCTCGATGCGCAGAGCGTCGGGCTTGTCGTCCGTAATGGTTTCAGACCTACGCGCTGCCGTGCGCTTCAACAGCAATCCACCGTCGGTATGATTCTCCGCACGCCAGCCTTTTTCAACGACGGTTGTCGCCAGAGCACCTGCAATTACACCAGGTCCGTCGATATATGTGCCCGCTGGTAAAGCTGCATCGAAGTGCGCGGCGGTCTGTGGTTCGGCAACCTCAAAAGCTTCTACGACGGCCATCTCGCAGATCAGCGCTCGGTCTTCCATCACAAAGCCGAACTGCGCGCGGTGCGCGGCGATGAAGGCCTGCGTCATTGCTTCTGGCGCGTTGTAGGTGATCGGCAGCGCCGTGTCGGTGCCAGCATACTGCAAGTGCAGGCGGTGCATGACGGCAATGCGAGAGTCTTCAACACCTTGATCGCGCAAAGCTGTCCGCGCGACGTCTTCCAAGTCCGCGAGGACTGCTGTGACGCGTGGATCGTCCAGTGCTGCTTCGACCGTGCGCTCGCGAATAACCCGCAACGTCGCAAGGCCTATGCCATAAGCCGACAGCACGCCCGCTAGCGGATGGATGTAAATCGTCGCGATGCCAAGGGCGTCGGCGACGAGGCAAGCGTGCTGCCCGCCGGCACCGCCGAAACAGGCGAGTGTATAGGTCGTGACGTCGAAGCCGCGTTCGACCGAGATATTTCGAATGGCGCGGGCCATGTTGTCGATGGCCAATGCAAGAAAGCCTTCGGCCAGTTGCGCAGGCGTCTGCGCCCGCCCGGTCGCGGCCGCGACGGCTTTTGCGAGTTCGACGAACTTCGCGCGCACAACATCCGCATCTAGCGGTTGATCGCCGCGCGGTCCGAAGACGCATGGGAATGTGGCAGGATCGATTTTCCCCAGCAGCACGTTGGCATCGGTGACGGTCAGCGGCCCGCCTTTGCCATAACAAGCGGGGCCGGGATCGGCGCCAGCGCTCTCCGGTCCCGCACGGAACCGCAAGCCGTCGAAGATCAAAAGCGAACCGCCGCCCGCTGCAACGGTATGAAGCTGCATCATGGGCGCACGTACCCGCACGCCAGCCACCATCGTTTCCAGAGTGCGCTCATAACCGTCGCCGCTGATGTGGCAGACATCCGTGGAGGTGCCGCCCATATCAAACCCGATCACACGCGAGAACCCGGCTTGGCGCGCGGTCTCTGCGGCTCCCACCACGCCGCCGGCGGGGCCGGACAGCACGGCGTCCTTGCCGTGGAAATGCGCGGCCTCGGTCAGTCCGCCGCTAGACTGCATGAACATCAGTCGCGTGGATGTGCTGTGCGCCCCCATTTGTGTGGTCACGCGGTCGACATAGCGGCGCAAAATCGGCGACAGGTATGCATCGGCGACGGTTGTATCGGCGCGCGGCACTAGTTTGATAAGCGGATTGACGACATGAGAGACGGAAATCTGTGTGAAGCCGACCTCTCGCGCAATCTCCGCCACACGAATCTCGTGCGCCGTATGGCGATAACCGTGCATCAGCGCAATGGCGATGCTGCGCAAACCTTTAGCGTGCGACGACACGAGGCGTTGCCGGGTTTCAATTTCGTCCAGCGCGCGAATGATTTCGCCCCGCGCGCCGATGCGTTCTGGAATCTCGACGACATCCGCATACAGCATGCCGGGCTTCTGGATGTGCAGATCAAAAAGGCGCGGGCGCGCTTGTGTACCAATCCGCAACACATCGCGGTGGCCTGCCGTTACCGCGAACAGCGTAGGCGCGCCCGTGCGTGTGAGCAGGGTGTTGGTCGCAACCGTCGTGCCCATTTTCACAACGCTCACACGATGCGTGGGGAAGGGCGCGCCGTCGGCGAGGTCATCGTATTCGGCGAGAACGGCGCGTATACCGGCAACCGCCGCGTCGGCATAAAGCATGGGATTTTCGGAGAGCAGCTTTTTCGTGATGAGCGCGCCGGAAGGTGAGCGTCCGACGATATCCGTGAACGTGCCACCGCGATCAATCCAGAATTGCCAGGTCACGAGGTTATTCCGCTGCACGCCTTAATCCTTAAACGGACCTGAAGTTACCGCAAAATTTATTTGAAATCGCGCCGGGTCACGCTAAATCCATCGGCGTTTCATGTCAGTCATGTTTGAGAAGGACACAGTCTTGAGAGTACTCGGCACTTCTGCACAACCTTCCCGCACTTTGCGCGCGGTATTTTTCGGCGTGGCGTTGAGCTGCCTTTCGGTGTCCGCTTGGGCGGCCGACGTTTGGATCGCGTGCGACGGCTCCGTCGTGACTAAGCCCTTGAAAGGTGAAGCCACAACGGCCGCAGCGAGCGACGTTTATGTTTACAACGACGAACTCAAGCTGGCCTATAAATACCTGCCCGCCACCCAGAGCCTGTCGTTGATGCCGACCACAGGCTACGGCGACAAACAAATCACCTGGGCCAACAATCCGCAAAGCGGCGAAGTGTCTTGGAACGGCGCGCTTGATCGCGCTGCCCTCGCATTTAAACAGACGCGCGACGACGACGGCGAGATCATGACCTGGACGCAGCAGTGCAAGCCGACGAGCGCTCAGCCTGTGAAATAAGCGTAGCAGAATAGCTCCCCGAGAAAGCTTAAAGGCCGGGTAAACCCCCGGCCTTTTTTGCGGCCCTATCCCGCGTTCTAGAGCCACTTTGCCCTCAGAATTGTGGGCTTATTACCTCCCGCTCGCGCGCTTTTAACTTGCGAACCATTCTTAGTTGCAATACTTAACAGGGCTCAGTTCGCCGTTCTGCGAACCAAATTGAGGCTTTCATCTTGGATCATCTTCCGCACCAGAAGCATCAGAGACGCGCGCTCACAACATGGAGCATAGTGTTGCTCCTGCTGGCCGCGTGCTTCTGCCTTCGCCCGTCCTTGGCTGCGGAAGCGGATGCAAACGCTGATGCTAGCGGCGACGTGCGCCAAGTCTGGAAGGTCCTCGACTATCTCGCGGTGGATTACGCCGGCGCGGTCGGCAATGGCGCGGTGATCAGCGCTTCCGAATACGACGAGATGAAAGAATTTGCCGAAACCGCAGTGACGCGGCTGACCGCGTTGCCGCCGCGCGACGGCCAGCCCGCGCTCGTCAAACAAGCTGAAGAGCTGCAGGCGGCCATCGGCGCTTTGGCATCGCCCGCCGATATCAATCGCATGGCGCACAGCGTCGCCGACAATCTGCTGGCGGTTTATCCTGTGCCTATGGCGCCCGCCAACACGCCCGACGTCGCACGCGGCAAAGTGTTATTCGAGAGCAAATGTTTCGCGTGCCACGGCCTACATGGCAGCGGCGACGGTCCAGCGGCAGCGCAGCTCAATCCGCCGCCGATTGCGTTCACGAACCATGACCGCGCGCGTCAGCGCAGCTTGTTCTCGCTGTACGAAGTTGTCAGCCAGGGCCTGACCGATACGCCCATGAAAAGTTTCCAGCAAACGCTCACAGACGACGAGCGCTGGGACGTAGCTTTTTACGTCAGCACCTTTGCCGGAACGCCGGAGCTGCGCACCGAAGGTGAGAAGATTTGGAAAGACGATACGGCCTTGCGTGCGCGTCTGCCGAATTTGGAAGTCCTCGTGCATACGATTGAAGCGAGCCTTGGCGCCGACATTGGCGACGACAAAGCGCGCGCGGTGATGTCGTACTTGCGCGGCGCGCCCGAAGCGATTGGTCATGCGAGCGCCGGCGGCCTTGCCCTGGCCCGTAGCCAACTCGCCGAAAGCCTCAAGGCTTATCAAGCCGGTGACGCGAAGCGCGCGGGCATCTTGGCCCTGTCGGCTTATCTCGATGGCTTCGAGCCGATCGAGGCAATGCTACGCGGACGCGACGCCGCCCTTCTGGCGCAAGTCGAAGGCGGCATGGTGGTCTATCGCAATCGCGTCAGCGCCGGCGCGCCAGTAGCTGACGTTACCGCGCAAGCGCAAATCCTGAACGGTTTATTCGATGCCACCGACGCGGCTCTGTCGGGTCAACAAGATGGCGTCGCCACTTTCCTCGGCGCGTTCACCATCCTTGTGCGCGAAGGTGTCGAAGCTTTGCTGGTGGTTGTCGCGATGCTGACGTTCCTCGGCAAAGTCGAACGCCGCGACGTGCTGCCGTATGTGCACGCGGGCTGGATTCTCGCGCTTGTGGCGGGTGCTGCCACGTGGGGAATTGCTGCTTACTTCGTCAACATCAGCGGCGCCAATCGTGAGCTGACCGAAGGTGTGTCGTCGGTCTTCGCTGCGGTGGTGCTGTTGGGTGTGGGCATCTGGATGCACCAGAAGAGCCTGGCCGGACGCTGGCAGGCCTATATCAAGGAAAAGCTCTCATCGGCGCTGACCAGGAAGTCGGCTTTCTTCCTGTTCCTGCTCGCTTTCGTTGCAGTCTATCGCGAGGTCTTCGAGACCATTCTTTTCTACATCGCGCTGTGGACGCGTGGAAACGGCGCTTCTATCCTCGGTGGCCTTGCGGCGGGAATCGTAGCGCTGGGCATCATCACGGCGATCCTGTTTCGCACCAGCCGCCGTCTGCCGATCTCACAGTTCTTCGCTTGGAGTTCATTGTTGATCGCGGTCCTCGCAGTGGTGCTCGCCGGCAAGGGCTTCGCGGCGCTGCAGGAAGCCGGCTGGGTGCCGGCCATTGCCGTCAACGTGCCGCAAATCGAAGCGCTCGGGATCTATCCCTCAATGCTGCCGCTGATCGCGCAAGGCGTCGTCTTAGTGATCGCTGTCGCGGGTTACCTCTGGAATACGCGCAGCTCCGCGTCCCACTAGCTGTTCATAAACCCGACTGGGCTGTACTTGACGGTTGGGAAAACCGCCGAGAGATTTTTCTCGGCGTGACGCGTCACCAGAATTTCGCTTAAGACCTGGCGATAATCGGTCGTTACGGTCAAATCACCCGTAGTGAGTTGGTTCGCTGCCAATCCTGGCCATGTGCCGTACAGCTTGCCGCCATTGACGTTGCCGCTCAGCACTAGCATGCCAGAGGCCGAACCGTGGTCGGTGCCTTGGCTCGTGTTTTCCTGCAAGCGGCGGCCGAACTCGGTCATGGTGACGAGCGTGATGCGATTTTGGTAAGGCGTCATGTCTTTCCAGAACGCCGCCAGCGCCTTGGAGAACTCAATTGTCCGCGTGTTGAATTCACTGACCAGGCTGTTATGCATATCCCAGCTGCCGTAATCGATTGTCGCGACATCTAAGCCGACGTTCATCTTGATCAGTTTGCCGAGTGAGCGGAGCGGCTGCGAAAGCGAGCCACTCGTGTAGCCAGCGCTGCCCGAATTATCGGTGATGGTCTTCAATCCCAATTGTACGCTGGCGACAGCGTCAAGCGCCGCCGTTGCGACGGTTTTGTAAGATGTAGTCCCAGAGTTGATGCCGCGAATGACGTTGGCGTTGGCGGTGCCGCCGCTGACGTTGAAGTTGGAGGCATCGGCAAGGGCTATGGCGCTGTTGTCGCCCAACAGGGATACTGGATTGGTGGCGCTGGCAGCTATCGTCGAGAGTTCCTGCCCGGGACTGCCGGCAGAGGAAAGGTGGCGTGTCAACCAGCCGTTGGTCTGTTTGACCTCGGCATCGGCGTTGCCTTTTTCCATCAGATCTTGGCAGATGAAATGACTGCGGTCGTCGGTATGAATTCCCGTGGCGTGCACGAAAGCGAGATCGCCAGCATCGTAGAGCGTCTTTAGCTCGGGCGCGCTAGCACTCAAGTACATATCGGTGCCGTTCATGGTGCCGAGACCGATCCCGGCGCTGTTACCAGACGTCTGCACGCGGATGTTGGGACGCGAGGCTATATATGTCGGATCGCCGGCGGGTGAGACCATTTGCAGCCAGTCGCAGGCCCCGCGCTGAAAAACGACGATCAAAATGTCGCGGTTAGCAGCAGCATCTGCAGCAAAGGACACATTGAGGCCGGGGACGATCGTCGTGAGTGCCGCGCCAGCCACCGTGCCGGCCAAAATGTCGCGGCGGGATGG
>CAITZE010000291.1 GCA_903896775.1 uncultured bacterium | reverse complement strand
TGGCCGAAGACGCCGCCGATCTGAAAGCCAAGGATCAACGGTTCAAATATTTAGGCCATAGTGACGCCCCGGAACCCGAGGTAACGGAGCGCCCGGCCGCTTCATCGAATTTCACATCGGCGCCGTTGCCCCCCCATGACGACCGCGGTCGCGGCGGTATCGGCCGGGTCATTGCGCTGTTTGTAGGTCTGGTCGCCCTGGCCGCGCTCGTCATGAGCACGGCATCGTCGTGGGTGCCGCGCGTCACGCAGCTTTTTCACGGCTCATCGCCAGCCGCCATCGAGACTGCTTCATCGGCACAGACCGATATCAACAGCTTGAAAGCGCGCGTCGCCGTGCTGGAGCAAACGGCCGTCAATACGGTCACACCGGAAGCGCTCAACACCGCCAAACAAGAAGTGAATCAACGCTTGGCGGCACTGGAAGGCCAAAAGAAGAGCGGCCAAGACGGCGAAGCTGTCACATCTTTAGGCGATAGCCTGTCAAGCCAAGCCAAACAGCTGGCGGCTGTCAGCGCGCGCCTCGCAACACTGGAAGCCGCCATCGGGAACAGCGCGCGGCTGGAAGACTTAAGCAAACGCCTCAACATGCTGGAAGGCCGCAGTGCTGAAGCCAATAGTGTGCTGGCCTTGTCCGACCGCGTGACGGCGCTTGAGAGTAGTGCCCGGCGCACCATGGTCGAGCAAAGCGCCAATATCGCCTTGCTGATGGCCGTCGCGCAGTGGCGCGAAGCGGTGCTCGTCGGCCATCCCTTTGCATTGGAATTACAGACTGCAAAAGCCGTTGCCGCGAAAGCCGGCATGACTATTGACGATAGTGGCTTTGCGGATACGGCGGCGAAAGGCCTTCCGACGCTGGCCGAACTGCAACATAGCTTCAATTCAGCCGCAGCCACCGTCATGCGCGCCGACGCCATACCCAATGACACTGTCGCTTGGTACCGTCGTATTCTGGACCGCGTCTTGTCCATCGCGACGATACGCCGCCTGGATGGTGACACAGCCGGTACCAGCACCTCGGCGATTCTCGCACGCGCGCAACAACGCCTCACGGAAGGCGATCTGAGTGCTGCCGTGTCGGAACTCAGCGGCCTGAACGGCAGTGCGGCCACAGCGATAGCGCCGTGGCTTGTCTCCGCCAAAGCGCGCGTTGCCGCCGAACATGCTGCGGGAGACGCTACGATCAAAGCCGTCGCCGCAGTGGCGGGCACGGCCAAGCCTGCCGATCAACCTGCTTCATCGACAAACGGTCAGTGACCCCATGGCCCGTTTGATTCTTTATATGGTGTTGGTAGCGGCGCTGGTGACAGGCGCGGTCTGGCTCGCCAACGATCCCGGCACCGTGAGCCTGACGTGGCGCGGCTGGCAGATCGACACCTCCGTGGCCATTCTCATCGCGGCCATGATTTTCGCGGTAATTTTGATCCTTATGGTGGCACGCTTGCTCGCCGTCGTCGGCGGCTCCGTGCAAGCTTTCACGGCGGCTCGGCGCGAGCGGCGGTTCAAACGCGGACTTGCAAGTTTGGGTGACGGTTTCGCGGCCGTGCAAGCTGGTCAAGGTAAAGCCGCCAAGAAATTCGCGCGCGAAGCGGCGACTTTGCTGAAGGAAAATCCGGCGGTAATGGTTTTGCGCCGCGACGCGGCCGCACTGGCAGGCGATGCCAGCGAGATGCAGGAAGCAGCGGAAGCGCTACTGGCACGACCCGAAACCGAGCTGGCCGGGTTGCGCGCTTTGGCGGACAAAGCCATGCGCGATGGCGATACAGCCGGCGCCTTAACGCATGCAAAGCGTGCGCTTTCGCGCAAGGAAGCGCCGCCATGGGCACTGTTGATCGCAATCGATATGGAGATCGCCGCAGAACGTTGGTCTGAAGCCTTGTCGGCTTTAGATGAAAAGCTTGCCCGCGAAGCCTTCACGCCAACGCAACTGAAGCGTTTGAAATCGTATCTCTATACGCTTGCCGCACAAAGCTCGCTCAGCCGTGGCGATGCAGCGCATGCGGCCAACGCCGCAAAACGCGCGATAGATGTGGACGATACCAATCACACGGCTGTGACGGTTTTCGCCAAAGCCATGACCGCGCAAGGCAAGGGCCGCAAAGCGGCAAGTGCTGTTGAGCGTGCCTGGGCCGTGAAGCCCAGCATCGACTTGCTCGCGGCTTACCGCATGTTGATGCCCGGAGAATCAAAACTCGATTGGGCCCGCCGTATTGACGGATTGGCAAAGGCCGCGCCCGATCATCCGGAAAGCCGCCTGGCCGTAGCGTCGGCGTCCTTGGAAGCCGAGCTGTGGGGACAGACCCGTAACCGGTTATCGGGTTTGACCGGCGGCGACGCCGCGCCGAACATTCGCGCGCGGGCCGCCCAACTGTTGGCGAACGTCGAGCAGCGCGAGCGCGGCGATGCAGACAAGGCTGTCGAATGGCTGGACTTAGCGCTTCAAATTCAGCAAGGCGCTGCGAAGGCGGTCCGCAAACCCAAATCCGTCGCTGAGATTTTGGCCCAGAATTAAGCGGGCGCCGGCTTAGGTTGGCGGCATCATCGGCTGCGGCAACACTTTGTCGCTCAGCACTTCATAGCGACCGCGCGGACTGAACAACTGATAGTGCCACCATTCGTTGCGGTAAAAATCCCAACCCGCCGCTGTCATGATGCCGAGCAGCAGCGCGCGGTTGCGCTGAGCTTCGGCTGAAATATCAAGCACACCATGATGAGACAGCGGCGTGAAGGCATCAAAGGCCGTTCCCATGTCGAGCTCGGCGCCCGCACAGTCGATGAGCGTCAAATCCACCGCAGCGCCCATGGAATGAGGCGAGCCGCGTTTGGGGTCGGCGAGGAAATCAGGATCGGGTGTGTGGTTCCACAAAACCCACTGCGCTTCGGACGGCCGAAAAGCGTCGAAGACCTTGAAGCGCAAATCCATTGTAGCCGCGAGCGCGATGGCTTTGGCAAGGCAGGCAGCCGCGTCGGGATGAAGATAACAGCCGGGCCGGGCGTAAACCGGTTTGCCCGTAAAATTATTGGCCGTGGCGTAGGCAATGAAAATATCGACGTCGTAGGTGGGCGGTGCGATCTCAACCAGGGTCATGGCGTGCCGTCTATTCTACTGTGCTAGTGGCGATGAGCCATGATAGCGAATATTCTGCCAGCGTACCCGCACATCTCGACATAAAGAACGTCATGCTGATTCTTGCCTTCGATACGGCCGTCGCCGCCTGCTCTGTCGCCCTGTGGCGCGACGGCGTGGTGCTAGCTTGCGCGCGGGAAACAATGGATCAGGGGCAAGCAGAAGCGTTGATGCCGATGATCGAAGCGGTCATGGCCGAAGCGGGCGTGAGTTATGCGGCGCTGGACCGTATTGCCGTCACCGTCGGGCCCGGGTCTTTTACAGGCGTGCGTGTGGGGCTTTCTGCCGCGCGCGGTTTGGGCCTCGCTGCCGACAAGCCCGTCATCGGTATCACCACAACCGAGGTTCTTGCCGCAGCTGTGGCCGAGGTCGAAGAAGGCGTTCAAATTCTCGCTGCGATCGATACCAAGCGTGGCGATCTTTATGTCCAGCGGTTCGACAATGTCGCGCAGCCCGTCTCGCCTATCGCAGCGTTGGCGCCGGATGATCTGGCTGCGTGGTGTTCGCCCGGCTCCATTTTAGTCGTCGGCGACGCAGCTGCTGTAGCCAGTGCGGCTTTGGGAGCACGCGCGACAGTATCAGCTGCAGGCGCGTTACCTGATGCCGCGGTGCTTGCGCGTTTAGCCGCAACGCGTGAATCCGTGGCCGGCGGCCCACTGCCGGTCTATGTCCGCCCGCCCGACGCTGTGATACCGCTGCATGGCGGCAGGCTGAGGCCATGAGTCTTTGGCCATGAGCCTTCGGTCATGAACCTCGTACAAGCGCACCCAGAACATGCGGAGGTATTAGAAGCTCTTCATGCGGCGAGCTTTCCAACACCTTGGAGCGCGGCGGAGCTCTCAACCTTGCTGCGCCAGCCGGGTGTGGCAGCGTGGATCGCAAACGAGGCGGACAGTCCCCAAGGATTTGTTCTTGTACGTGCCGTCGCCGATGAAGCAGAGATCCTGACGCTGGCCATCACGCCCGCCTATCGCCGCAAAGGTCACGCATCGAAATTGCTGCAGGAAGCTTGCGCGATATTGCGCCACGGCCAAACCGCGCGCGTGTTTCTGGAAGTTGCCGCCAACAATACCGCGGCGCTCGCGCTTTATAGCCGCAATGCCTTCACACCCAGCGGCAGGCGCTCCGGTTACTATCGCAGCGATGCGGGGAAAGAACCCATCGACGCCATTATGATGGTGCGCAGTCTCTAATCCGACTTCTAGCGTCGCCGCCTAGCGCCGCTTTACGGTGAGAATATGCGGCAGGCGCGGGTCCACCGTCGCGCCGCCAACTTCAGCTTCCGGCACGAGCGAAACCACCTCGTGACCATGGGCTTTGACCGAACGCGGCACATTATCGAGGGGCTGAACGCCTTTCAGGCGCACTGTCGCTATAGCGCCCACCGGCATCCGTTCAAGCAGCAGCTTGGTTTTCACGAAAGTCAGTGGGCACACGTCGCCCGTGATATCTATGAAATATTCGGTCTTGGTCACAGAGAGTGTCATGGACAATCGTTCGGTCAGGGCACGGCCCGGGCAAATCGGCCCTTTTCCCCAACCCTTTCAAGGATGAAGGTAAGCGATTATGATACCGGCACAAGGACGAGCCGGTGGCGTCTTCCAAAATCTGAACCCAATCTGACCTTTATGGCCCTGACCACATGACGCAAGCCGCCTCGCATATTGAACAAATTTGTGCCGAGAAGGGCATGAAAATGACCGAACAGCGCCGCATCATCGCGCGCGTTTTGTCCGACGCCCATGACCATCCCGACGTTGAAGAGGTTTACCGCCGATCAGTGGTAGAAGATCCGCGTATTTCAATTGCGACGGTCTATCGGACCATGCGCCTGTTCGAAGACGCCGGAATCGTTAAACGCCACGAATTCGGCGACGGCCGGGCGCGTTATGAAGAAACGCCGACCCAACACCACGACCACCTAATTGATATGCGCTCGGGCAAGGTCA
>CAITZE010000290.1 GCA_903896775.1 uncultured bacterium | reverse complement strand
TCCTCGTTTGACGACACGCTGGCCCAGCTCACATCGTTCGCCGGAACCGTGCGCGGGGTGTTCCATTGCTTCGGCGAAAGCGTGGAGCGGTTGAACCGGATTTTGGAAATCGGCTCACTGGTCAGCTACACGGGGATTGTGACTTTCAAGAAGGCCGAGGCCTTGCGCGAGGTTGCAAAGACGGTTCCTCTGGATCGCATCCTGGTGGAAACCGATAGTCCTTACCTCGCGCCCATGCCTCATCGCGGTAAAACCAACGAGCCAGCTTTTGTGACCCACACCGCCGCTATGGTGGCGGACCTTAAAGGCGTGACCCGGGACGAACTGGCGGCGCAGACTACTGCGAACTTCTTCCGGCTGTTCTCGAAAGCCAAAGCGGGGGGATAACCCGATGAAAGTCACCATCCTCGGCTGCGGATCGGCCGCCGGAACGCCTTCAGTCTCGGGTGGCTGGGGCAAGTGTGACCCCGCCAATCCGAAGAACCGCCGCCGCCGTGCTTCAGTTCTGGTGGAAGAGGGGCCGACATCGATCCTGGTCGATACCGGGCCTGATCTGCGCGAGCAGATGTTGGGCGCTGGAATTCAGCGCCTGGATGCAGTGCTCTATACTCATGTTCATGCCGACCATATCCACGGCATTGATGAGCTGCGCGAAATCACGCGGCTTATGAAAATTGCACTGCCGGCCTACGGAACGGCTGAAAGCATCAAGTCGCTGGAAATACGCTTCGGCTATGTGTTCAAGCCGGTTCCAGAAGACGGCTTCGTCTATCGTCCTTGGCTTACGCCCAAGATCATCGAGCCGGGCCAGGACATTGCTATCGGCAATGTCGGGGTGAAATCCTTTCTGCAGATCCACGGCAACACCACCACGCTCGGCTTCAACTTCGGCCCTGTCGTTTATTCAACCGATCTTGTGGAGCTGCCCGATGCTTCCAAGGAACTCATCAAGGGCGCGCGTGTCTGGATCGTGGGCGCGCTGAGCGACACGTCGTATTTCACGCATGCCCATGTCGACAAAGTGCTGGGTTGGGTCGATGAGTTAAAGCCCGAACGCACCGTTCTCACGCATATGAGTAACGCGCTTGATTACGAAACTCTCACCGCGCGTTTGCCGGTAGGAGTCAGTATGGCTTTCGATGGGATGGTAATTGAGGCCTAGGCCTCGCGCGGACGAGGCCTAGGTTCACTCAATTGCGGGCGAAAATCTAGATTTCGTCGACGTACTGCAGCTGGAGTTTGCCGTAGTATTCTTTCACGCCGTCATATTGCGAAACGACACCCTTTGGGATGTTGTCGAAGCCTTTGACCACGTTGTTCACGGCCTTCAGCTTACCCGTGTTCATCAGCTGCGAGAGCTTGTTTTCGGCTTCGATACGGTCTTGCGACCACACGGCCTGATTCCAAGCTTCGAGCTTGATGTGGCGTTCTTTGATGATCTTCTCGATGAGATCGGTCATGCCGTACTCTTTCGCGGTCGCCATCATCGATGCTTTGGGCTGTTCGTCCTGATAGATTTTCGCTGCGCCGCCGTAGGAGAAGTAACGGCCATCACGGTTCATGAGCTTCGCAACGGCTTCCGACAACGGCCCGCCGACGCCGTCGACGTACACGTCGATACCTTCGGGGAACGCAGCCTTAAGCTTCGCGTCCAGATCCTTGTCACGGTAATCCAAGCCTACGTCCATGCCAAGGTTATCGACCACCCACTTGGCGCGCTCGGGGCCGCCGCCGAAGCCGACGACATAAGCACCTTTGGCTTTGCAGATCTGGGCGGCCATGGCGCCGACGGACCCCGTCGTGCCGGCAACGGCAATACGATCGCGCGGCATGATCGGGCCGCACTCGCGTACGCCGTAATAAGCCGTAAGGCCTGAGGTGCCGTAGACATCCATCAGCACGTCGGGTTTGAACTGCTTCAGCATCACCGGACGGAACACGTAAGCCGTACGGGAGTTGGTGCCGTTCTGTTCTTCCACGAGTGCGAACTCATGAGGAGCGCCGTGGCCGGCGCCGACATCTTCGCGCGACAGATCGCTGCTGGTGGTCTGGTATGTGTTCCAGCCGCCGGCGCAGGTGATCGTGTTGCCTTCCTTGAAGGTTTTGTCGCGGCTCTGCAGCACTTGCGCGATGGAGTAATTGGTCTTGTCGGTTTCACCGACTTTGGTCGAGCCACCGGCCTTCATCAAGTTGCGTGTATTGGCGTGGATGTTGCAGAGCAGGACCTTTACCAGGGCTTCGCCCTGTTTGATTTGCGGCATGGGCTCTTCGACCAGCTTGAAATGATCGAGCGTGAGCTTGTTGTCGTCACCGACGTTTTTGGCCAAAACCCACTTTTGTACTTTTTTTGGTGTTTCAGCGGCCCAAGCAACGCCGCCGAGGCTGCGGAACGGCGCCGTGATGCCGGTCGCGATGCTCGCGACGAGGGTGCCCTTGCCGGCAGCGCTAAACAGGCCGCGGCGAGAAACGGATGAAGTATCGTCTGTGGTCACGTGAAATCCTCCCCAGGATGTAGTTGTGAATAGCCAAGATATGTCGACCTGGCCGGCAAGGTAGCATCGCCCGTTTATCCGGGGTAGGCCTTCTTCTTGTTACTTTCGTTTACTTGGCTGTGATTAAGGCAGCGGCTTTTAACTGCGTTAGAGTTTCCACTTATCGAGCTGCCGCTCATAGCCAAGGATCAGCTCTTCCAATAGTGGAATGAGCTGCCGGTTCACACGCGTCACGATGATCGACCGCTGGACGGTGTGTGTGCCGGTTAGGAACGCCAGTAGAAAAGCGGCGGACAGGACGTTGGTAAATTTCAGGGTATGTCCGGCTGCAGGATCGGCTGCCGCGGCAAGACCTTCGAAGATCGGAATGTCAGAGGCTAAATCCAGCCTAAAGACCGCCAAACCTCGATTTATGATTTCCGGATTACTTTGTGTAAGACCGTAATAAAGTCGTTCATGATATTGATAAGTTATAATAATGGAAGCGTAGGCGCGACGCATATCAAGAGGGTTTTTGATAAAATCGTCCAAGATCGGGCGAACGATCTCACGGAGCCATACGCGCGGCTGAGACATATCCGAGGATGAGAAGATCATTCAAAGTCCTAGTCAAAAGTGTCTGACTTCCGACCTGGGAACCGAATGAGCCTGGACTTTGGCCGAACCCGGGCATTTGTAGTCATATTTAAAATACATAATATACATTATGCG
>CAITZE010000289.1 GCA_903896775.1 uncultured bacterium | reverse complement strand
CACACCGGCGCAGGCATCCCAATCTTCGACCGCAACGCGGTGAATGCTGGAGACGACTTTCAGCGTCCAGTCTTGGCCGGTTTCGTTGCGCTCATCATCCATTTCAGGAAACTTCGAAGACTCCCTCGACCTCAACCGCCGCGCCACGCGGCAGCGACGATGACCCGACGGCGGCCCGGCAATGGCGTCCGGCGTCGCCGAACACCTGCACCATGAGATCCGAGGCGCCGTTCATGACTTTGGGCTGCTCGGTGAAGGTTGCACCCGCCGCGACAAAACCAGTCAGTTTCACAACACGCGTCACGCGGTCGAGATCGCCGTCGCAGGCCGCTTTGACCTGCGCGATCAGGTTGAGGCCACAAAGTTTAGCGGCCTCGTAACCCTCCTCCGGCGAGACTTGCGCACCCACCAAACCGACATATTTCACCACGCCGTTCTCCAAGGGGATTTGGCCCGAGACAAACACCAGATTACCGGTGCGCACATAAGGCACATAATTTGCTACGGGCGTGGGCGCTGCTGGCAAATTCAACCCCAAAGACTTGATATGTGCGTCAATTTTACCGGCCATAAAATGCTCCCAGGATAAGCTTTAAACACAGGCTGCAAATGTGCTACGCCACGGCGCGAGCCGGGCCTTTGTCTGTCGTTCATGATATTACATGTGAAAGCACGCCGTTGGAAAAGCTCTCCCTTCCCAAAAGCAAAATAAAAGTCCTGTTGCTGGAAAATATCCACAAAAGCGCGGTGGATCTGTTCAAGCGCCATGGTTACGCCAATGTGGAAAGCCTGCGCGATGCGCTGGACGCCGAGGAGCTGAAAGAGAAGCTCAAGGATGTGCACATCCTCGGCATCCGCTCGCGTACCAAGTTGACCAAGGATGTCCTGGCAGCGGCGGAAAAACTGCTGACAATCGGCTGCTTCTGCATCGGTACCAACCAGGTCGACCTTGGCGCGGCCAAGCGTCTCGGCGTGCCGGTGTTCAACGCGCCTTATTCCAATACGCGCTCGGTGGCGGAACTTGTGCTAGCAGAAATCATCATGCTGTTCCGCGGCATTCCGCAGCGTTCGTGGGGCGCTCATGAAGGCGGCTGGGATAAGACGGTGAAGGGGGCCCGCGAAATTCGCGGCAAGATCATCGGCATCGTCGGCTACGGCCACATCGGCACGCAGCTTTCGGTCATTGCTGAATCTCTCGGTATGCACGTGCGCTTCTGCGACGTTGTCGAGAAGCTCGCCATTGGCAACGCGGCACCGTGCCATTCGCTTGACGAACTTCTGGAAATCGCCGACGTGGTCACATTGCATGTGCCCGAGACGCCCGAAACCAAGAACATGATCAACGCCGCCAATCTGAAGAAAATGAAGAAGGGTGCGTTTTTCATCAATGCCTCGCGCGGTACGGTGGTGGATATTCCGGCTTTGGCCGAAGCTTTGAAAAGCCAGCATATCGCCGGTGCAGCGGTCGACGTGTTCCCGAAGGAGCCTTCTGGCCCGGAAGAAAAGTTCAAGAGCCCGCTGCAGGGTTTGCGCAACGTCATCCTGACGCCGCATATCGGCGGCTCGACGGAAGAAGCACAAGCCAATATCGGCGGCGAAGTGGCCGAGAAGCTGGTGAAGTATTCCGACAACGGCTCGACCTTGGGCGCTGTGAACTTTGTTGAAGTGGCGTTGCCGCCGCAATCCAACACTACGCGCTTCATGCACATTCACCGCGACGAGCCCGGTGTCATGGCGAAAATCTCCGAGTTGTTCTCGCGCCGCGACATCAATATCGCCGGTCAGTACTTACGTACCGACGGCGAGATTGGTTACGTCGTCACCGACGTGATCGGACGCGTGAAAGTCGGCATGGGTATCCGCCAGGACTTGGCGGGCGTGCCGGGCACCGTGCGCACGCGTTTCCTCTACGAAGCGCCGAAGTAAGGGCGAGTCCAAACGTACCTGGTACGAATTAAATTCTAGGAATCTTCGTATCGTTAGGTTCTCCCCTTTAATTCGTACCAGGTACGTTTGCAGCTTTAGTAATGGCATGTAACAGCCGTGAACGCGCCAGTTACGAATTAAACCTGGAACCCTCGCGCCGCTCGGGCGTTAAGGGACCATGCGTCGTCACCCCAAAGCCATTATTGCGGGCGGAATTCTGCTCGGCCTCATCGCCGTTGCGGTCGCCTTTTTGCTGTCCTTTGACCTCAAAGGCTATACGGAGCGTCGGGCAACGGCGGCCCTGCGCCACCCGGTGACCATCGCCGAGTTGCACGTGCACGTATTCCCGTTTGAGGTCGCCCTCGACGATATCAATGTTGCCGATAACGCTGCGGGAACGGCCGCAGACCCCGGTCGCCCCTCGCTCATGAAAGCCGGTCACATCAACGCCATCGTGGGATTCTGGCGTCTGCTGTTCGGTGATCTCGTGGTGCCTCAGTTGAGCGTTGAGAATGCCGTGCTGCGGGTACGGCGCCGCGCCGACAGGACGTTCGCCTGGGATGTTGATGCCCCGGCGGACAATGACGATGCACCTCAAATTCCAGATATCGGCGATCTTCAGCTGCGCGACGTAAAGGTGCTCTACAGCGATCCGCACACAAAAACCAAACTCACCCTCACGCTTGCGACCCGCGATTACACCGACGGACGTCCGCCGAGTCTGATCATGAAGGGCGAGGGCATTTACGCGGATCAGCCGTCGACGCTCAATGTCACGGCCGGTTCTATTTTGACCGTGGACAACGCCAAGCAGCCTTACCCTGTAGACGGCACGTTGGTATCGGGGCCGACATCCATCACCATCAAAGGCAGCATTATCGATCTTGCAAAGATCGCGGGCCTTGATGTGATGCTGACGGTCAAGGGCAATGATGCAGAGGATCTGTATCGCGTCGCCGGTGTCGCGCTACCACCGACGCCGGCCTATGTGCTTGAGTCCCATCTCGACCGCGATGGTCCGCGCTGGTCGTTCAAAAACATGAAATGGACCTTCGGGAAAAGTGACATCGCCGGCGAGTTGCTATGGGACGTAAGCCCCAAGGTTCCGATGCTGACAGGCCAACTGCATGGCAAGGTCGTCTCAATGGACGATCTCGCCGGGTTCATCGGTGCAGCGCCGGGCGAAGCGACGACGCCGGTGGAAGAGCGCCGCCAAGCTGCCGATCTGGAACGCGGAAAGCGCGGCGGTGCGCCTAAGGTCGAGCAAACTGTCGCGACGGAATTGATCATCCCCGACAAAACCATCGACCCCGAGAAGTTCAACAGCATGAATGCGAAAGTGCATTTCGATGCGGCGAAGGTCATCGACAGCCATTTCCCGCTCGATAGTATGAAAGTTGATGTCGTATTGCAGGACGGCGTGCTGACCCTGAAGCCGCTGGAATTCGGCGCGGATCAGGGAAAGATACTCGTCAATCTTGTGCTCAATAGCCGCGCGAAACCGATCACGACCAAGGTCGAAGCAACTGTTCAAGCTTTTCCGCTGGAACGCCTGCTCGGCAAAGCGGGCCGTAATACAAGCTGGGGTGCCATCGGCGGCCATGCCGAATTCGACGGCACCGGCGACTCAATGCACCGCATCTTGGCGACCTCTGACGGCAACGTCGGCCTCGCTGTCGGCGGCGGTCAGGTGAGCCTGTTTTTGGTCGAGCTGATGGGCATCGATATCGCTGAGAGTCTCGGCATCATGGTCACCAAAGACAAACCGACGGCGATCAGGTGCATCGTCGGCGACTTCGCACTGGAGAAAGGCAAGATGACGGCGCGCGCCATGGTGGCCGATACCGCCGACACAAATTTCAGCGGCAGCGGAAGCATCGACCTCGGGCGTGAAGTCTTTGATATGCGCGTACATGCTCATCCCAAGGATATGAGTCCCGCGACCTTGCGCTCTCCATTAGTACTAACGGGCACATTTTCGCATCCGCACTTTGGTCCCGATATCAAAGCGCTGGCTCTGCGCAGTGGCATCGCGGTGGCGCTGGGCGTCGTACTTACACCATTGGCAAGCTTGCTGGTGCTGGTTGATCCGGGTGGCGGCAAAGACGCCGACTGCGCTACGCTATTTGAGAAAGCGGCGAAATGATAATCGTGCCAGGTACGAATTAAATTTTGATACGTCTTCTCATTTAATTCGTACCTGGCACGATTATCTTATTTCCCCGGCACCGGAAAACTATCACCCAGCACCTGACGCCATTCCGCTGCGGCTTCGGTAACTTTGCCGGCTTTAAGGTGATGATCGGCGAGCGTTGCGCGCCAATAGGCGGCTTTGGCTTTGCCGTGCCATTCTTGCCCAATATCCAAAGCGGTTTGACCACCGGGCGGTTTGACCGCGCACGGTGTGCGAATGCGGGCCCAAGCCCAGAAGTCCACAAGGGCCCGTTCCAATTCATAGGGGCGCGGCGAGCCGGAATAGAACTCCTGCGCCAATAACTCGAGCGCGAAGGAGGCAATCGGT
>CAITZE010000288.1 GCA_903896775.1 uncultured bacterium | reverse complement strand
GTCGGGGGTCTATGACGGCGTCGGCAAAGACACGAGTCTGGGTTCTTTAGATTGTCTCGCGCCGCGCGGCCTTCTTGTGAATTTCGGCTCCGCCTCGGGCCCGCCACCGGCTATCACACCAAGCCAGTTAGCTTCCAAGGGCTCGCTGTTTCTAACGCGCCCGCGTCTTGGTGATTATGTCGAAGAGCGCGAAGACTATGTGCGCGCCTGTACCGAGCTTTTTGATGTCGTCACCAAAGGTGTGGTGAAAATCGACGTGGTGCAATCTTACGGTTTGGCGCAAGCCGCCCACGCGCACGGTGACCTCGAAGCACGCGCGACCACAGGCTCTACAATTCTCGTCGTCTGAAATAAAAAAGGGCCAGCGATCAGCCGGCCCTTTTTGTATCCACGCCCGATGAGACGGGCTTATTTATTCATACGATCAAAGAAATCGTTGTTGTTCTTTGACTCGCGGAGTTTTTCCAACAGGAACTCCATGCCGTCCTGAACACCCATGGGGTCCAGAATGCGGCGCAGGATCCACATCTTCGACAGCGTGCCGGGGTTGACCAACAGCTCTTCTTTGCGCGTGCCGGACTTGGTGATGTCGATGGACGGGAACACACGTTTGTCGGACAGCTTGCGGTCCAGCACGATTTCCGAGTTACCGGTGCCTTTGAATTCTTCGAAGATGACTTCATCCATGCGGCTGCCGGTATCGATCAGGGCCGTCGCGATGATGGTCAGCGAGCCGCCTTCTTCGATGTTACGCGCCGCGCCGAAGAAGCGCTTCGGGCGCTGCAAGGCGTTGGCGTCGACACCGCCGGTGAGCACTTTACCCGACGAGGGCACCACAGTGTTGTACGCGCGTGCGAGGCGGGTGATGGAATCGAGCAAGATCACCACATCGCGTTTGTGTTCAACCAGGCGCTTGGCTTTCTCGATGACCATCTCGGCCACTTGCACGTGACGCGAGGCCGGCTCGTCAAAGGTCGAGCTGACGACTTCGCCCTTTACCGTACGGTCCATGTCGGTGACTTCTTCTGGGCGTTCGTCGATCAGAAGAACGATCAGATAAACTTCCGGATGGTTGGCCGCGATAGCCGCCGCGATATTCTGCAGCATGATGGTCTTGCCGGTACGCGGCGGTGCGACGATGACTGCGCGCTGGCCTTTGCCCAAGGGCGCCACCAGCTCGATGACGCGCTGGGTAATATCCCTGTTTTTTGTATCCTTCTGCTCAATCTCCATTATGAGCTTTTCGTCAGGATAGAGCGGCGTCAGGTTGTCGAAATTGATGCGGTGGCGGACGTTGTCCGGGTCTTCGAAATTGATGGTGTTGACCTTAAGCAGCGCGAAATAGCGCTCGCCGTCCTTCGGACCGCGGATCTGACCTTCAACCGTGTCGCCGGTGCGCAAGCCGAAACGGCGCACCTGGCTGGGGCTGACATAAATGTCATCGGGGCCGGGCAAATAGCTCGCTTCAGGGGAACGCAAGAAACCGAAGCCGTCCTGGAGGATTTCAAGAACACCGTCGCCGTCGATGACCGTGTCTTTGTCCGCGAGGATCTTCAGAATGGCGAATAACAAGTCCTGGCGGCGCAGGTTCGAGGCGTTTTCGATGCCGTATTCTTCTGCAAAGGCCAGCAACTCTGCCGGGTTTTTGCGCTTCAATTCCTGAAGGTGCATATGGATTTTCTAAAACTGCTGTTGTCTGGAGAGAGGGAGATTTGAGTTTTGTGTGCGTGAATCAGCGTTAAAGCGCTGCTGGGCAACAAACTGCGACGTATGGCGGCAGGAGAGATCGTGTGTCTGGAAAGTGGTATCAGAGAAGATAGGCGGAGCGGGAAATTCGCGGGCGAACGCCCTGTTCTGATGGGTCCAGCGATACCTGAGCGTCGTTTTTAAGTCAACTGCCTTGTTTTGCCAGAGGCTTTTCTCGGTCAACGTAGTTTCGTCATCATAATAAAAAAGATTCTTAAGAGGTAATAGATGAGGTTGGTGCTGTGAGTCCGGGGGATCACCGCTAAGACCTGATTTATCCCGACCCAAGTGACCCTCCCTCCTGAACTTTCAAAATCTGTGGATAGATTTGTGCAAAACCCAGGAACGGGTCAGGATTTCAGCGGATCGAGAGACCCTGCGAAAAACGTGGAAAATGCGGTATTGTCTGCGAAGTCGAAAATCATACATGGGATTCACACTGTGAATTCACTGCTGTCCACATCTCGGTAAGTCGGGGATGAATAGAGGGTCTAAGATGTGAAAACGTCGGGCCTTGTGCAAAAGTTCCAAACTGTCCCCGTTATCATTTTCTTATACCGCGCCCCGAAAACCATCGTCCGCATGCCCTCATGACCTCTCGCGACGTCTACAATATGCATCTTGTTTCCGACTCGTCGGGCGAGACCGTCACTAACATCGCGCGCGCCTGTTTGGTGCAGTACGAGAATGTACAAGTCACCGAACACTTCTGGTGGCTCGTCCGTACGACCGGGCAAATGAACCGTGTCATTGAAGGAATTAGAAGTGCGCCCGGGCTGGTGGTGTTCACCTTGCTCGATAAACACGTGCGCGATCTGCTCGAGCAGGCCTGCCGCGAGATGCGCATACCTTACGTCTCAGCCATCGATCCGGTCATGCAGGCGTTCTCGCGTTTCTTCGAACGCCAAGCCATGTCGGAAGTCGGCAAGCAGCACGTGCTCGATGACGATTATTTCCATCGCATTGACGCTATGCACTTCGCGGTTCGGCACGACGACGGTCAATCCATGGAAACCATGACCGACGCAGATATGATTCTCGTGGGCGTGTCGCGCACCTCGAAAACGCCGACATGCATGTATCTTGCCAATCGCGGTTTCAAGGCCGGCAATATTCCGCTGGTGCCGGGATTCACCCTGCCCGACGAATTCGCCGCGGCCAGTAAACCGCTTTTTGTGGGCCTTACGCGTGAGCCGAAAAGTTTGACGGACATTCGCCAGAGCCGTTTGCGCATCATGAACGAAGAGCGCACCACCGGTTACGCCGATCTCGACATCGTACGCGAGGAAATAGCGGAAGCGCGGCGTCTGTTTGTCAAACACAACTGGCCTGTTATCGATGTCACACGCCGTTCCATCGAAGAGACCGCGGCGACCATCATTCAGCTTTATAATCAACGCAACGCGGCGCCCGCTCCATGAGCAAACCTTCTCGTTTGATTTTAGCTTCTGCCAGCAAAAGCCGCGCGAACTTGCTGCGTGCTGCCGGCGTCGCGGTCGAAATTATTCCGGCTCATACCGATGAAGATTCCATCAAAGTGTCTTTGAAAGCAGAAGATGCTACCGCGGCACAATGCGCCGAGACCCTCGCTGAATTAAAAGCGATCCAGGTCTCGCAGCGTCACGACAATGCGCTAGTGATCGGCGCCGACCAGATGTTGGAATGCGACGGCGCCTGGTTCGATAAACCTACGGATATGGCCGGTGCGCGCGATCACCTCGTCGCGATGCGCGGCAAAACCCATGCGTTGCCTACGGCAGTCGCTGTAGCACTCAATGGCGCACGCATCTGGCATCATGTCGCCGTGCCGCGTCTGACCATGCGCCCTTTCAGCGATACTTTCATTGATGGCTACCTTGAGCTTGCCGGCCCAGCCGTCCTGACCTCAGTGGGGGCGTATCAGCTGGAAGGTCCGGGCGCGCAGTTGTTCAGCCGTATCGACGGAGATTTCTTCACCATCCTGGGCCTGCCGCTTCTTGAGTTGCTTGCGTTCTTGCGCGAAAACGAGGTGGTGGCGCGATGACAATTAAAGCCGGAGTCATGGGTTGGCCGGTTGATCATTCGCGCTCGCCGGCGCTGCATGGCTTTTGGCTTAAAGCCTATGGCATCGACGGCAGTTACGAGCGGCTCCCGGTGAAGCCCGACGAGCTCGCAGCTGCCCTGCGTGCTTTGCCAGAACGTGGCTTTGCAGGCGTCAACCTCACCGTGCCGCACAAAGAAGCCGCCATGAGCGTGGTGGATGAGGTCTCGCCCGAAGGACAACGGATCGGCGCGGTGAATACGATTTTCGCCACCGCCGACGGTCGGCTCAAAGCTACCAATACGGACGCCTATGGATTTATCACCAGCCTTAAATTCGGCGCGCCAAATTTCGATCCGAAGGCAGGCCCTGCGGTTGTATTGGGAGCCGGTGGAGCCGCTCGTGCGGTCTGCGTGGCTTTGCAGGACGCCGGTGTGCCCGAAATCTGCGTCATTAATCGCACGACGACGCGCGCTGAAAATCTAGCGCGCGATCTCGGTGGAAATTTAGGTGTTGCACCGTGGGAAGAACGCACTGCGCGTCTTAAAACCGCAGGTCTGTTGGTCAATACGACAACGCAAGGCATGCAGGGCCAGCCGGCTTTAGATCTCGACCTTCAAACGCTTTCACCGCGCGCGGTTGTCACCGATATCGTGTACACGCCGCTGGAAACCCAGCTGCTGGCAGGCGCGCGCGCGCGCGGAAATACCGTGGTCGACGGTCTCGGCATGTTGCTCTATCAGGCGCAGCGTGGCTTCGAAGGTTGGTTCGGCCAAAAGCCCGAAGTCACAGCGGCCCTCCGTGCGCATGTCCTTGGAAAATAAAACCCGTGCGGACAAAACTTAAACCCAGACATCGCGGCACAAACCTAGTGATCGGTCTGACCGGCTCGGTTGCCATGGGGAAGTCAACCGTGGCTGGGTTTTTGAAACATCTCGGAATTCCAGTCTTTGATGCGGATCGCGTTGTGCATGCGTTGCTCGGGCCGAAAGGCAAAGCATTGCAGGCTGTCGAAGCCCGCTTTCCCGGTACGGTCGATCGCAAAGGCGCTAACCGCAAAGTACTCGGTGCCAAGGTGTTTGCAGACCGCGCAGCTCTGAAGGATTTGGAAGCGATCATTCATCCGCTGGTGCGCGAAGATCGCGAGCGGTTTTTGCAACGCGCTGGTCTCGCGCGGTATCCGATTGTGGTGCTCGACGTCCCGCTGCTGTTCGAAGGCAAAATCGACGCTATCTGCGATTTCGTGATCGTTATTTCTGCACCATCTTTTCTGCAACGTCAGCGGGCCCTCGCCCGCCCCGGAATGACGCCGGCGCGGCTGCAAAGCATTCTGTCGCTGCAATGGTCCGATGTGAGGAAGCGTGCGGCAGCCGACGTCGTACTTCCCTCAGGTCTCGGCAAACGCGAGACCTTGCGCCGACTCACACAAACCCTCAGATTGTTGAAAATTCGCCGAAGAAACTAAAGGCCGCCATGCGTGAAATTGTCCTCGATACCGAAACCACCGGCTTCGATCCGCTGACTGGCGACCGTGTGGTCGAGATCGGTTGTGTCGAGCTTTTCAATCACATGGCCACAGGCCAGGAGTTTCACAGCTACCTCAACCCCGAGCGCGATATGCCGGCGCAAGCCGAAGCCGTTCACGGGCTTTCGGCGACGTTTTTGGCGGACAAACCGCTTTTTGCTGCGGTTGCCGAAGAACTGCTGACCTTTATTGGCGACTCTCCAATCATTGCCCACAATGCCAGCTTCGATATGAATTTCATCAATGCCGAGCTGAAGCGTGTTGGCCGAAACACGCTCTCCAATGACCGCGCCATCGATACGGTGCTGCTGGCGCGCCGCAAATTCCCGGGCGCTCAAGCCAGCCTGGACGCCCTCTGCCGGCGGTTTCAAATCGATCTCACCAGCCGCGACAAACACGGCGCGCTGCTGGACGCTAAACTTCTGTCGAAGGTCTACCTAGAGCTGATCGGTGGCCGTGAGCCGGGTCTTGCCTTGGCGGCGGTGGAAACCGTTGTTGCGCAGCAATTAGTGCAAGACCGCAGCATTCGCCCCGCGCGGCCTCATGCCCCTACGGCAGCGGAATTGACCGCACATACCGCCTTTATCGCCACCTTCAAAACGGCGATTTGGCTCAAAACGTCTAGTAATTAGAGCTCGCGAGGTCCGTATCTGGCTTAATGAACAGCCGGCGCGGGCGGGGCTTCCGGCATTTGGCCGGGCGTGCCGAACTTCTTGCGGTAAAGATCCGCAAAATCGATCATTTGGACCATCACAGGTGGGAATCCGCCGGCACCCGTCGTGTGCGAGACGATTTGACGCACAAACGGGAAAAGGTGGCGCGGCACTTCGATCAGCAGCAGCGAATGCGCATATTCTTGCGGAACGACCTGGGTGTTGACCTCCACCACGGCGGCGTAGGTCAATTCCATGATGAAGGCGGTCTTTTCGCCGGCCTTGGCATCCAGATTGACCGTGACGACCACTTCGAACAACGGGCCCTCGATCTGGCGGGCGTTAGCATCAATCGTAATGCCCATGTCAGGCGGGGTTTCGCGCAGAATATTGAAGATATCGGGCGCCAATGGGGCTTCGAAGGACAGATCCTTGATGTATTGCCCTAAGAACTGCAACGGCGGAGCCGCTGGAACGTCGTTTGCCTCAGGGGCGGTATCTTGGGGCGCGTCGCTCATTTCTGTCTCCGTCTGAAGGACAAATGCTGATCTTCAGCATTGGCCTTCGGTACATCATTGGGGCTTAGGGGGTTAGGCCAAAAAGCCGTGCGAACTAACATGCTTCGCTGCGCCGTACAAGCACCCGGCGTCCGGCCAAACCATATCCGAGACCGCGTGGCGGACCGGCCTGAAATACATGACAAAACCGCCACCCTCGCTTGCCCTTTAAGGGCTTAGAGCCTATTTTCGTTCTTGAGCGTTTTATCTGAGCCCATACATCGGTTAATTGGGGCTTCGGGCGCTGCGTATGGCCCCCACCTACGGCATATAACTCTCGCCTCTCCTTGGTCTTAAGTAAGGAGGAGAACGAGCAGGTTTTAAGGACACGGCGATACGATGGAAGGTTTCCAGTTCATCGACATCATTATCCTAGCTATGGCCGCGGGCTTTATTGTCCTGCGCCTGCGCAGCGTATTAGGCCGGCGCACCGGCCATGAACCGACGCCGGAATCGCGCGATGCGCGTGAGGACGCCTTCCCCCATAATCCCGACAACGTCGTGCCGATGCCTGTGCCGCTGGCGCGTCGTTCGCGCGAAAGCATCGTGATGGATATTGAGCCGGCCTATCAGGGCACGCCGCTCGAAGCTGGTCTGGTGCAGATCAAGATGGCTAATCCCTCATTCTCGCCTAGCACCTTTCTGGAAGGTGCGGCCAAAGCGTTCGAGATGATTGTCGCCGCTTACGCCAAAAACGACACGGATACCTTGAAGCCGCTGCTGAGCGGCGATGTCTATTCCCGTTTTGCCGCCGCCATTCAGGAACGCGAAGAACGCGGCGAAACCATGGAGACCGAGCTGGTTGTGCTGAAGCCTGCGCGTCTTGAGGCTGTCGAAGTGCGCGACAACCGCGCGATCATCGACGTGCGTTTCTCAAGCGAACAAGTCAATGTCGTTAAAGACAAGACTGGCACCGTCATCGAGGGCGATCGCGATCATGTCGAGAGTGTCACCGATGTTTGGACGTTCGCCCGCGATCTTACCGCAGCCGATCCCAACTGGGCCCTGATCGCCACGCGCAGCATCGAATCCTAGTGCGACAAAAAGCGCGACAAAACCGGCTGTTCAGTCCGGCTTTGTGTAATTCAAACGCCAGCATCGTTTTACCGTGACGCCTCTCGCGCGCTTTGCCATCGTTGTGTTTGTGTCCATGCTGATTGGGGCAGGCATGGGTGCGGCTTTCATCAGAGGCCAACAGCCGGCTCCATCGGTGCCCGTCGCCGTGACGCCGCCACCGCATACTGAACCAGTAGCGATTTATACCCCAGTCGATATCAACGAGTTGCCGGGCTGGACCCAAGACTCTGTCGCTCAAGCCTTACCGGCTTTGAAGCGCTCCTGCGCGCAATTCGATAAACTTGATCCGACCGCCATCGTCGGACGCGATACGCTCGCGCGTAACGCCCAGTCTTGGCAGACGGCGTGCCGCACGCTTGATCAAGTCAATGATGGCGATGCGGCCTTGCGTGCGGCGCTAACGCAAAACTTCACGGCTTATCGTGTTGCTCAGTCAAGGGTGGCTTCCTCCGACGACGCGGCGCGTGAACCGCCCAACGATCACGGTACGTTCACTGGATATTATGAGGCCGATATCAAAGGCTCTCTGACGCGTGGCGGCGCTTATCAGGTGCCGATCTATGGGCGTCCGCATAATCTTGTCACCGTCAACCTGAAGGATTTCCTTCCGCCGTCTGTTCAAATGCCGAGCGGCACGCCTACGAGCTTAGTGGGTCGTGTGATCGAGAACGGCGAGTTGAAACCCTATTACACACGTGCCGAAATCGACGCCGACGGCGCAATTGCAAATGACGCCGATGTTCTGCTGTGGGCCGAAGATCCTGTTGCGGTTCACATCCTACATATTCAGGGCTCCGGCCGCGTCACGCTCCCCGACGGCCAAATCATGCGTATCGGTTTTGCAGGTCACAACGGCCGCGCATTTCGCGGCATCGGCAGCATTCTGCTGGAAGCCGGCGCGTTGAAGCCGGGCGGTGCGTCCATGATCGCGGTGCGCGAATGGCTAGCACAGCACCCGACCGAGGCGGCCACCTATATGAACCGCAATACCCGCTATATTTTCTTCCGTAAGCTTGATCCCGCCGAAGCGCAAGACGGACCGATCGGCGCGCAAGGTATTTCGCTGACACCGATGCGCTCCCTCGCGGCCGATCCTCAGTTCGTCCCCTTAGGTGCGCCTGTCTGGCTTGATACCGCAGATCCCGATGGCATTCCCCTCCAACGTCTCATGGTTGCGCAAGACGTCGGCGCAGCTATCACCGGACCGGTACGCGGGGATGTCTTCTGGGGTCACGGCGATGACGCCTTTGCCAAGGCTGGGCGGATGAAGAGCACGGGCGGCTATTTCATTTTCGTCCCGCAAATGAATGAGGTCCAGATCAATGGCTCTACACCTGGTCCCCAAAATCAGGCTGAGCCCACTCCAAATGGGCCTGCAAAATAACTTTCAAGATGCTGATCGTTTAGAATCGGGTAAACATTCCGAATTAGGTTGAGCGAGGACGGTGCGCGCCGCAAAATTGGGCGCCCGCGACGGGGTTAGGTATGAATCAAGAGTCTCCAAAAGGCGGCGAGAAAAAACGCGACCGCGCGTTATATGCCCGCTTGGTGGAATCCTCTCAGGCGGACCGCGTTAGCATTTTTGTCGACTTCGACCGTCTCAACCACCCGCGCTCGCCGGTGTGGAGCCCATGGGAAAACATCGGTCCCCTGCTCATCATTATCATCGGCTCCATATTGCTGATGTTCCTCATCAACCTTCTGCTTGGCACCGCAACCATGGTGCTGGGTGTGCTGTTCTATCTTTTTGTGATGCGGCCGTGGATCGCACAGCGCGTTTATCGCCGCTCCATCGAAGCCGCGACCGAGAATCTCCATAACTGGAATTTGCTCTGGAAGCTGGGTGGCCTCGTCATCACGCTCAACTATATGAATAAGACCCGCTGCGTAGCCCCCGACGGCGATTGGCGGGCATTCGTTACGCGTTATCTGCCGGAAATGGAGTTGGAAGGCGTTGAGGCTTATAACAACTTCAAACGTATGGAAAAGCCCGAGAACGAAGACCGGGAAGCGCAGCGCCTG
>CAITZE010000287.1 GCA_903896775.1 uncultured bacterium | reverse complement strand
TTGGTTCGGCGGCAAGCTTTCGACCACCGCCGCTCTGTTCCGCATTGAAAAAGAGAACGCCCGCGTTCCGAGCGCGACACCCAACGTCAATACGCTGGGCGGCACACAACGCTCGCAAGGTGTCGACGTGAACGTCACCGGCGCCATTACGGACCGTTGGCAGGTGATGGCCGGCTATGTCTACCTCGATGGCACGGTTACGGCCTCTCCAGTTGGGGTCGCGGGTGCCCCGGCTGTGGGCGCGCCGTTGCCTTACGCCCCGCAGGGTGCGGCGTCCTTCTGGACGTCTTACATGATCACCAACGACATCCAGGTCGGCGGCGGTGGCCAGCATCAAAGCATGCGTTTTGCCACGAATACCGCGCCCATCAAATGGGTGCCGGGCTTCTGGACCTTTGATGCCATGGCTAAGTACAACCTGTCAGAACACCTGGCCCTTAAAGCCAATCTGAACAACATCACTAACAAGTACTATTTCGACGCGATCCACCAGCAGCACATCATTCCCGGTGCTGGCCGGACGGCGTTGTTCACGATTAGCGCGAACTACTAGCCTTCCGATAAAAGATGTGACGTAATTCCCCTTCACCGCTCTCTCTGTCCAGACTCTCCCCCTCTTCGGTTTTGGACATGTGGTGAAGGGGAACCCATATTGAAGACGCCACATCGATGCTGATTCATATTCCAAAGATTTTAACCGCCGAACAGGTCGCGCAGTGCCGCGAAACCCTTGAGGCGGCCGAATGGGCCGACGGACGCAATACCGCCGGCTACCTGTCCCAGCGTGTCAAAGACAATACGCAGGTGCCGGACATGAATCCCGTCGGGCGCAAGCTCGGCGAGATGATCCTGGGCATTCTTGAAAAGCACCCGACCTTTACTTCGGCAGCGTTGCCGCTGAAACTGGTTCCGCCGCTGTTCAATCGGTACACGGGCAATCAAAACTACGGTCGCCATATTGATGGCGCCATCAGGCCCATCGCCGGCACGCCGTATCGTGTGCGCACCGATCTTTCAGCCACGCTGTTCCTGACTGCGCCTGAGGACTACGACGGCGGCGAATTGGTGGTGGAAGACACCTTCGGTCCGCGGTCCGTCAAATTGCCGGCGGGCGATATGGTGCTCTATCCGGGCACCAGCGTGCATCACGTTGAGCCAGTCACGCGCGGCACGCGTCTCGCATCGTTCTTCTGGATTCAAAGCATGGTGCGCGACGATAACCAGCGCACGATGCTCTTTAACCTCGACAACTCGATACAGCAGTTGGGCCGCGACGTGCCCCAGAACCCCGCCGTGGTGCAATTGGCGGGCCTCTATCACAACTTGCTTAGGCTTTGGGCCGACGCGTGACGACTTCAAACCTGCTTCTATTCGCCGGAATCTATTTCATCGCAGTTGCGACGCCGGGTCCGGGTGTTGCACTGGTTATTTCGCGGGCGCTTGGACGCGGCCTCGATGGGCTACCTTGGTTCATCGCCGGTTTTGTTGTCGGCGATCTTACACTTATGACAATCGCGATTTCGGGACTTGCCATTATCGCCCATACCTTTGATACGGCCTTTCGACTCGTCCGCGTGGCGGGGGCCTTTTATCTGCTGTGGATGGCGTGGAAGATGTGGCGCGCGCCGGTTTCCCATATGGAAGTTCAGCCGGACGCTATTCGCGAAAGCCCACTGAATGCGTTCTTCTCAAGCTTGTCTCTGACGCTGGGTAATCCGAAGCCGATTACGTTCTTTTTATCGATCATGCCGCTGGCGGTCGATTTTAATTCCGTAAATCTTGAGGCTTATTTTGAACTGGTTGCGACGATGATTGTCGTGATTGCGCCGGTGCTTGTGGGTTGGGCTGTCCTTGCAGACCGCGCGCGTAAGGTGTTTCGCTCGGAACGGGCTTTGAAGAATATTAACCGAGGATCTGCCACAGTCATGGCTGGTGCAGCGGTCGCAATCGCCGTGCGCTAAAGCGTTTCAGTAGCAGTGCGGAAGGCATCGCGTACGTGCTCGGCGGTCGGAAGCTGGTTCACCACGGACGCCAGGATGTCGAGGACGCTATTGTCGCCGGCTGGCGTGCCCTTAAGCAGCGCCGTGCATAAATATGTCACAACTTCCGGATTGCCTTTGAACAGGAGATCCGCGGGCTTACCGCTGACAGTCGCGTGTTCAATGACCACGCCGTTTTCATCGACCTGAAGGTGAAGATGCTCGCCACTTGTGAGTGCGATCTCGCAGAACCGGCGATCCTTGTCGTTCTGGTACGCAAGAATTTTCCCCATCAGCGTTGATCCAATTTGAGTTCGATGCGGCGGTTGTGCGCCCGAGCGTCAGCGCTGGTGCCCGGATCAATCGGCTGGAACTCGCCGAAGCCTGCAGCAGCCAAGCGCTCTGCGGGAACGCCCTGCGAGGCTAGATATTTCACCACGGAAATGGCGCGTGCGGACGATAGCTCCCAGTTCGACTTAAACTGCGCCGTCGCGATGGGGACAGTGTCGGTGTGCCCATCGATACGCAAAATCCAATTCACTTCGGGCGGGATATCTTTGGCGATATTCAGAAGTGTTATGGCGAGCTGGCCCAATTGGCGTTGCCCATCGAGGCCGATATCGGCCGACCCCGACGCGAATAGAACTTCCGATTGGAACACAAAGCGGTCGCCGACCACAGTGACGCCGGGTCGGCTGCCGAGGATATCGCGCAAGCGTCCAAAGAATTCGGAACGGTAGCGTTGCAGCTCCTGCACCTTACCGGCCAATGCGCGG
>CAITZE010000286.1 GCA_903896775.1 uncultured bacterium | reverse complement strand
TCGCATCGTTTCGGTCTCCCCCATGTCCTCTTTCCCCGAGGACACCCCCACAGTACAGCGCAATCAGACTGTTTCGGCATGCTGAACGAGATGGGTGAGCGAGACAAGGTCAAGCCTCGCTCAGCGCCCTGAAGCTCGGCCAAGTTCCCGGTCGCGGCCGATCCCGACCTCAAGGTGATCCGCGCCTACGATCCGCTGGCGGGGCGCAATACCGGCGCCAGCGTCGCCGAACGCGTGTCCTACGTGATCACACCGGACGGCACGATCGCCTACGTCTATTGCGACAACAACCCCGACAAGCATGTCGAGAACACGCTGGCGGCGCTCGGCCAGTTGCAGCCGAAGCAGGGCGGCTGAGGGCCGGGCTGACGATTTGCCGGCGGGCGTCGATCCGACGCGGCCGGCGCCTCACTCTATCTTTAGCCACCACGAAATCGGTCGATCACCTGCCGGACGATGCCCAGACCATTGACACTTGAAAAACCTTGTTGCTCTTAGGCGTGAATGTGCCTTGTAAAGCGTCACCCAAAAGGGAGAGATGAACTCGGGAGCCGGCGGAGGTTACAAGGTTCACCTGTCCATCGGTTACCGAGCAGCTCGCAGCATCAGCCACAGTCTTCCGCGAATAGTCCCAGGTGCAAACTGCCTTGCTTCTCTCCATCGTAACGGTAAGAATGCGTCTGGGGTCGTCAACATCGCTATAATTGTCGATGAGGCCATACCACTTTCCCGTGAGGTCATTCCTAGCTTGTGGTATGGTGGACTGCCGTCGTGTTTCAATATTGGGCCACCCTGAGCGCATCATTACACCAGGGATAAAACCTCCCTCATTGCTGACCATCACATCGGCGTCGCCGTCAGACCGCAAGCGCATTTGGAACCAGGCTCCACTGCCACCCGAGCGGTCTTTGGAATATCTGCCTTCGAGTTCCTCGCCCTTGATCCAAACCCGGAACCTTTCACCCCATATGGACGATCCCGCATCCGAATAGGCATAAGACACCGTTCCTCCCGCGGCTGTCAGTTCCTCAACATCAACAGCGATTGAGAGAGATCGACCTTTGCGGCCATAGCCAATCCAACGGCCGGAAAGACCTCGGATGCTCGGCGGCACGTCAGGGCCGGGCACCTTGATTTCACGGGGATCGGCAATTTTCGCCTTAACTGGGCTCTTCGACTCGCTCCAGTGCCAAGAGCCTTGCCCTTCCGGCCACGATCTACCTTGCGCCTCGGCAAAGTTCATCCAGCCGCACAACATTACGGTCAATGCAGCTGCGCGCGCGAACGTGGATATAGACATTGTTCCTCTCTCAGACCACAGCCGTCAGCGGGGCTTGTCGCCAGCACCAGAACCCGGAACCGACATTTGCGATCGTGTCAGTGCTAACCCGAATCTGCAGGATTACACTCCCAGCACATAAGCGGTCTTCGCCGGAGGCGTACACTCAACGCAGGACGTGCTGACATGCTTGGGGTTGGGATTCCCCTCCACGCGGCGCTTTGATTTCTTCGGTGCAAACGGCTGGCTTTATAGCGACGCTGCGGGCCGTCCATCTGGAGCCGCGCCGTATTGCTTCACCGGCATCGCTTACGCACTTCAGAACACGAAATCCGAGGCATGCAGGCCGCCGGCCGTGCTGGTGTTGACGATCATCGCGAGATCGGTGGCGGCGTTGAACGTCCCCGGGGTCTGCTCGACATAGAGCGTGTTGGAGGTGCCGGCCGTCGAGATCGCCAAGTGCGAGCCGTTGGTATTCAGCGCAGACAGATCGATCTTGTCGACACCGATCTTAAATCCGACGATCGTGTCATAGCCAGTGACCGTGTTGCTGTCTATGTACCCGGTGTAAACGAAGGTGTCCTGACTCGACGCCCCGGCGCCGGCATAGAGCTGGTCGGCCTTGCCGCCGCCGGTGATGCGGTCAGTACCGTTGTCGGCCTGGATCACGTCGCCGAAGGTCGAGCCGATGACATTTGGCACATTGACGATCGAATCTTCGAACACCCCCGAGCCGCTCCAATTGCTCCCGGAAGGGCCGATATAGGCGTTGTGGCCGTTGAGGAGATCGACGAACACCCCGCCCGAAGAGGTGTTGAAGGACAGCGTGTTGTTGGCATAGCCTGTCATACCGTTCATCTTCGAGGCGCCGCCCCAGATCTGGTTGTAGCCGCCGTTGGTGTCGCCGGCGATGAAGGTGTTGAAGGCGCCACCGCCATACATCGCGTTGGTGCCACCCTTGCCGTCTAGCGTCACCTTCGCCGTGTTGTCCGCGGCGGTCTGCGTCTGGTTGGCGATGAGGATGTCGTTGCCTACGCCGCCATTTATGGAGCCGCCGTTGGTTGCGCCAACAATCGTCGCACCGCCGGTCCCCGCCGCTATTGTTCCAAATACCTGTCCAAGCGCTGAATCGAACAGCATGCCCGACCCATTGCCCAGCACAACGTTGCCAGTAATGCGGCCCGTGTTGATGATCTTATCGTTGGTGCCATTGCCTACCGTAAGCGTGCCGGTGATAGTGCCATAGTTCATCACTTGGGCAGAATTGCCATTTCCAAGGACGACATTTCCAGTCCCGCCGAAATTATTGAACTGATCAGAATTCCCATTGCCGAACGTTATGTTGCCGCCACTCACACGGCCATCGCCGCCATTGGTAAAATAAGCGGAGTCTGCGTTGCCGAAGGTAACAGCACCTTGGATAAAGGCTTGGTTGACCAATGTCTCATGCGCCAACGTAGTGGATCCATTGTAGGCGACGCCAAACGATGAAATGTTGCCGTAGTTGTATGTCGCAACGGAATCTGCAGAATTCTGGGAGTTTATGA
>CAITZE010000285.1 GCA_903896775.1 uncultured bacterium | reverse complement strand
GATCAACCAACCGTTCACCGTCACCAACCGCGCCAACGAATTCGATGTCATTTGCACGGTTTCGGGCGGCGGCATGTCGGGCCAGGCTGGCGCCGTGCGTCACGGCATCTCCAAGGCTTTGACCTATTACGAACCGACGTTGCGTCCCGCTTTGAAGGCCGCCGGCTTCCTGACCCGCGATCCGCGCGTCGTCGAGCGTAAGAAGTACGGCCGCAAGAAGGCGCGCCGCAGCTTCCAGTTTTCGAAGCGTTAAGATTCGAAGCATTAAAGGCGGGCGCCTTACGGCGATCGAAAAGAGCGCTTCGGGAAACCGCGGCGCTCTTTTTATTTTTGGTACAGGGATACGCAAGGGCAGGGCTATGAAACCCAAAGTCTTTATCGATGGCGAAGCCGGCACCACAGGTCTGCAGATCCGCCAGCGGCTGGAGCAGCGCGAGGATATCGAGCTGGTCTCGATCGATCCAGCGAAGCGCAAGGATGCGGCCGCGCGCACGGCGCTGCTCAACGGCAGTGACGTGGTTGTGTTGTGTCTGCCCGATGACGCGGCCAAAGAAGCCGTAACGCTTATCACGAATCCGGCTGTGAAGGTGATCGATGCCTCGACGGCGCATCGTGTCACGGAAGGCTGGACGTATGGTTTTCCGGAAATGACATCCAATGCGCGTGCGGCAATTGCGAAGGCGACACGCGTCTCAAACCCCGGCTGCTGGGCGACCGGCGCTATCGCGCTGTTGCATCCGCTCGTCGCCGCCGGTGTGATGGGTCCGGATTATCCCGTGAGCGTTAATGGAATCAGCGGCTATTCCGGCGGTGGTAAAGCCATGATCACCGAATTCGAGAACGCGAGCGATCCGACCTACACAAAAGTTCCGTACCGCACCTATGGCCTGGATTTACAGCATAAGCATGTGCCGGAGATTCAGAAGCTTTCGGGCCTGCGCGTGCGTCCGATGATGTCGCCGTCAGTGGGGCGTTATGCCCAAGGCATGATCGTCGAAGTGCCGCTGCACTTGGCGTTGCTGTCGCCTGGACTTGCGCCCACCGATCTTCATGCCGTCCTCGCCAAAGCTTATAAAAACGAGGCTTTTGTTGAAGTCGTGGCCTTAGACAAAAGTGCTGCGATCAAGACTTTGCCGCCGGAAGAGCTCAACGGCAGCAATCGCATGCGGTTGTTTGTCTTCGGCAAGTCCGACGGTACGCAAGCGCGGCTCGTGGCGCAGCTCGACAATCTCGGCAAGGGTGCCTCGGGACAAGCGGTGCAGAACATGAATATCATGCTGGGCCTGCCAGAAGCGGCGGGACTCTCATAAGCCTGCGATAGGAGACGTGGCGATGTCCGGTCCGCTGATTATTCCCTGGAAAGGTGTTACGCCGCGCATTGCTTCCGATGCGTTCATCGCACCCAATGCGGTGATCATTGGCGATGTCGAGATCGGTTCCAAGGCCAGCATCTGGTTCAGTTGCGTTCTGCGCGCCGATGTGAATTCCATACGTGTTGGTGCGCGCAGTAATATTCAGGATGGCACCGTGGTCCACTGTGATGGCCCTTATCACGACGGTAAGGGCTACCCGACAATCATCGGTGACGATGTTCTCGTCGGCCATATGGTGATGGTGCATGGCGCAATTCTGGAGAATCACGCGTTCGTCGGCATGAAAGCCTGTCTGCTTAATGGGACTGTGGTAGAGGGCGACGCCATGGTCGCAGCTGGCGCGATGGTGACCGGAAAACGTATTCGCAAAGGTCAGCTTTGGGCAGGAAGCCCCGCTAAATTCATGCGGGAGCTGTCGGAGGAAGATATCGCCGATATGCGCAAAGGTCCGGAGCGTTATGTCGCTAACGGCCAGGCTTATCGCGAGCAGTTAGGCTAAACCGCGCGCGCCTTCACGTAACTCCCCGGCGCATCTTCGATGACTTTGAACTTCTTGTTGGAGCCGGGTTTGCGCGCCGGCACCATTTTGCCCGATTGCGGCGTGAGCCAAGCATCCCAGTCGGTCCACCACGAGCCGGGATGATTGATCGCATTCTTCATCCACTCGTCCGCGGTTTTGGCTTTCTTCTCGTTGGTCCAGAAGTTGTATTTATTCGCTGACGGCGGATTGACGACGCCGGCAATGTGACCTGACCCTGCCAAAACAAAGCGGACGGGGCCGCTAAAGAGTTTGGTGCCTTCGTAAGTTGAGGCCCAGGGTGCAATGTGATCTTCGCGGCAACTGATCATGTAGCTCGGAACCTTCACAGTGCGCAGGTCGATGGGCACGCCGCCGAGCGAGATGCCGCCCGGTTTGGCGAGCTTGTTCTCGAGATACATGCTGCGCAGATAGAAGCTGTGCATTGCCTTCGGCATGCGCGTGGAATCAGAATTCCAATAGAGCAAGTCGAAGGGGAAAGGCTCCTTGCCCAGGAGGTAATTGCTGATCACAAAGGACCAAATGAGGTCGTTTGAGCGCAGCAGATTGAAGGTTGTCGCCATGTCGGCGGCGTCCAGGAAGCCGCCGGCATCGTCCATGCGTTTTTCCAGGCCCGCGATCTGCTCTTCGTCGATGAATACGCCGATGTCACCGGCGTCCTTAAAGTCGGTCAACGCGACGAAGTAGGTGGCGGTCGCGACACTGTCGTCGCCTTTGGTTTTGAGGTAGGCGAGGGTCGCGGACAGCAAAGTGCCGCCAATGCAGTATCCGACCATGTGAGTCTTTTCAGCGCCGGTGATGGCAAGCGCCGCGTCCTTGGCGGCGATGGCGCCTTCGAGCATATAGTCCTCGAACTTAACCTCAGCCATGGAGGCATCGGGGTTGACCCACGACACCATGAAGGTCGTGTAGCCCTGATCCGTCAGCCATTTCACGAGCGAGTTACGCTCGCGCAAATCGAGGATGTAAAACTTATTGATCCAAGGCGGCATGATGACGATGGGGGCTTCTTTCACCTCATCGGTTGTCGGCGTGTACTGGATCAGCTGGAACATGCGGTTTTGGAACACGACCTTGCCCGGCGTCGCGGCCACATTCACGCCGACGGTAAAAGCGGACTCATCGGTCATGGAGACGCGCAGGCGTCCTTTGCCTTTTTCCAGGTCTGCTAAAAGATGCTCGAGGCCTTTGACCAGATTCTCGCCTTTGGTCTCGACGACGGCGCGCAAGACTTCCGGGTTGGTGATGGCAAAGTTAGTGGGAGCGACGGCGTCGATGAACTGCTTGGTGAAAAAATCGACCTTATGCTGCGTGTGGTCATCGAGCCCCTCGACATCATGGACAGTCGATTGCATCCAGCGCGAGGTCAGCAAGTAGGACTGCTTGATGAAGTCGAAGACCTGGTTTTCCTGCCAGTCCTTGTCCTTAAAGCGGCGGTCCGATGGGTCGACCTGGATCACTGGCGCGTCGGTTCCATTGAAGGCTTTTAAGGCCGCCGAGTGCCAAAGCTCCATGTATCCTTTCCATAAGGATAGCTGGGCATCTATCAGCTTGTCGGGATGCTCCAGCATCTTGCTGGTTAGTTCCAGAAAGGCCGCCCCCACGTTCATGCTGTCGGCCATACCGAGGGGCGTGGCCTGGGCCGGGTTCGAGGCATTGCGGGTCATAAAGTCGGCGATCAGCCGCTGGGAGCGTTCGGCGATTCCGGCCATCATGGCCGTCCATTCTTCCGGCGTTCCGGTCTCAGGAGCGGGAGTGCCAGGGGCCGTACTCTGGGTCTTGGACGATGCCGAAGCCTGATCAGCCATAATGATGTTCGCCTACCGTAAAGGGGCAGAAGGGGGTGGTCAGAATGATGGGATGTAAGAAAGCGCGGACAATAGGCCTCCGAGCCCTATTTTTTTGATTTTTTTGCAGTGGCACTCAGAGTATGGATTAGGCGCAACGCTAGGTCATGTCTATCATATTCCCGGCATGGCTGCCCGGCGGGCTAGAGCTATCTCGCTGCTTCTGATAAACTGAATCTGATACCTGAATATAAGTAAATAACCGACTGAAAGAATGGTGATAATCGTGAGTCGCAGGAACGCTGCAGAGAACCCCGGCCGGAATTTGGGATTTAACGCCCTGGTGTGGACTGCTGCGGCCGCGGCGACTCTTGCATTGAGCGCTTGCTCCCACGGCAAAAAAGAAGCCGCCAATCCCGCGACCGGTTCATCGCAAACGGCATCGGCCGAAAGCTCCGGTGGATTGGTGTTGGGGAGCGCTGGGCCCAAGTTTGCGTCGCCCACCGACGTTCCAAAAAGCTCGCCCGACCTCAACACCGTTCCGACGACTGTCCCGAAACCGCTGTCGACCAAAGACGAACGCGAGAAGGTCATTGAAGGTCTGATCGCCGACCGTACCAACGCCCGTTACACCGACCAGACGGGTCGCACCCAGCCGGTGGCCGTGCGGCCCCTGGTGGATACACCTGTGACCGGAGCTACCGATCTCGTGGCGCGCATCGATACGCCCGCGCCCGCCCGCCCGCCCGAGGCTGACGCCTCGGCAACGGCAATTCCAACAACTGAGCCTGTGGTGTCGGATATCGGCCCGCGTGCGCCAGGCACGGCGCCGCGCCGCGGCGATATAGCCTCCGCTGCTGATGGCACAGTCGCTCCCAATCAGACTGGGTTCCGCCCGCTTTCGGACTTCGCCCAGGCCAGCTACGGCCGATCCAATCTTTTGGGCACCTTGACCATGACCGGCGGCGGTCTTACGCCCGGCGACCGCAAGGTCCTTAACACCACCGCCCGCGAGCAAATCGACACCCGCGGCAAGGGCGTCATCCGGGTGGTCGGTCACGGCACAGGCGGTATCGACCGAGCTATCTTGGCGGCCAATGAGTTGATGCGTCTCGGCGTCGCCAAGAGCAATCTTTTCGTCGGATCCGACATGATCAGCGGGCCGACAGAGGTTTTCCTGAGCAGCGGCGGGAAATAAGGATTTCCGTCTAAAAAGTCTCCGGCTTCATATCTTCGTCACATTCAGGCTGGAGAATGGCATTGCCAAAATGGGCAATGGTTGAAGATACGTTCAGCATCCAAGTCGTCAGATATCAAGGTCTAGCCATGCATACCGAGTTTCACCGCATTAAGCGCCTGCCGTCTTATGTCTTCGCCGAAGTCAACGCGATGAAGGCAAAAGCACGCGCCGCCGGCATGGACATCATCGACCTTGGCATGGGCAATCCCGACATGCCGACGCCGCAGCACATCGTGGACAAGCTGTGTGAAGTCGCTCAAGACCCGAAGGCACACCGCTATTCTTCGTCGCAAGGCATCAAAGGTCTGCGCAAAGCCTTCGTGAATTATTACGAGCGCCGCTTCGGCGTTAGCTTGGATATGAACAAGGAAGTCTGCGTTACCTTGGGTTCCAAGGAAGGCCTTGCGAACCTGGCGTCGGCGATCACCAATCCTGGCGACATCATCTTGTCGCCCAATCCGGCTTATCCGATTCATCCGTTTGGTTTCATTATCGCCGATGGCTCGGTGCGCTATCTGCCGTTCGAACCCAATGCCGAATTCCTCGCAGCTCTGGAGCGGGCGGTGCTGTACACCACGCCCAAGCCGGTTGCGTTAATCCTCAACTATCCGTCCAACCCGACGGCAATGGTTGCGAGCCTGGAATTTTATGAGCAGGTGGTGGATTTCTGCCGCCATCATGAAATCTGGATTTTGTCCGATCTGGCTTATGCAGAGATCTATTTCGATATCGAGCCGCCACCTTCCGTGCTGCAAGTAAAGGGGGCGAAGGATATCGCTATTGAGTTTACCTCCATGAGCAAGACCTACAGCATGCCGGGCTGGCGCGTGGGTTTCGCGGCCGGAAATCCTATTTTGATGAATGCATTGATCCGCATTAAGTCCTACTTGGATTACGGCGCTTATACGCCAATTCAAGTCGCGGCTGCGGCGGCGCTGAATGGCCCGCAAGAGTGCATCGCCGAGACGCGCCAGATTTATAAAGAACGCCGCGACGTACTGGTCGAAGGCCTCGCGCAAGCGCAGTGGCATATTCCCGTACCGCAAGCTTCGATGTTTGCCTGGGCGCCGATCCCAGAACAGTTCCGTCATTTGGGCGCGCTGGAGTTCTCGAAGCTGCTGCTGACCGAAGCCGGCGTCGCCGTGGCGCCGGGTACGGGCTTTGGCGAAAACGGTGAGGGTTACGTTCGTATCGCGATGGTCGAGAACAAACATCGCATCCGTCAGGCCGTACGCAGCATCAAGACCTTCATGGGTAATGCCGGCGCAGCTATTGAGGCCGCTGAAAAGCGGCGGGCAACTGGATCGTGAGTTCAATACTGTGAACGCGCCTCTCAAAATCGCCATCGCAGGGCTGGGCACAGTTGGGGCCGGCACTATCAAATTGCTGCAAGCCAATGGTGTTGCGATTGCCGCGCGGTGCGGCCGGCCGATTGTTGTTACGGCCGTAACGGCGCGCGACCGTAAGAAAGACCGCGGCGTCGACCTCGGCAGCGTGACATGGTTCGACGATGCGGCTGTCATGGCCGCACGTGCCGATG
>CAITZE010000284.1 GCA_903896775.1 uncultured bacterium | reverse complement strand
TTCTTAATGGGCGCTTTCTTGCCGAAGGCAACGTGTGACGATCCGGCCTGCCACCGCCGATAATATCGCCGATGGCGCGCGTGTTTTGCGCGCCGGCGGCTTGGTGGCATTTCCGACCGAGACCGTTTACGGATTGGGCGGCGATGCGACACAAGGCAAAGCGGTTGCGGGTATCTTTGCCGCTAAAGGCCGGCCATCTTTTAATCCGCTGATTGTTCACGTTGCCGACACAAGCTGGGTAACCGGCCTCGCGGTCACAGATGCACGCTTTGATATCCTTGCGCGCGCCTTCTGGCCCGGACCTTTGACATTTGTCTTGCCGCGCCAAATCAATTGCCCAGTTTCGGAACTTGTCTCTGCGGGCCTCGACAGCATTGCCTTGCGCATGCCGGATCATCCGGTAGCCCAAAAATTATTGCGCGAGGTAGAACGTCCGCTTGCTGCCCCCAGTGCCAATGCGTCAGGCACAGTGAGCCCAACCTTGGCCACTCATGTGGCCGCCTCGCTCGGCAATAAAGTCGGCCTCATCCTCGACGGCGGTCCATGCCGTGTGGGATTGGAATCCACTGTGCTGGATTTGATGCAACCTCGCGCGACGATCTTGCGCCCTGGCGCGATCACCGCTGAACAGATCGCGGCGCTGATTGGGTCCGTTGCAGTATCTACCGAAGATCCCGCCGCACCAAAATCTCCGGGTCAGCTGGCGAGCCACTATGCACCGACATTACCTATACGATTAAGTGCGACGTCTATAAAACCAGGCGAAGCTTTGCTAGGTTTCGGGCGGACGGCACAGGCTACGCTTAACCTCAGTGAGTCAGGCGATCTCATTGAAGCAGCCGCTAATTTGTTCGCCATGATGCGTGCCCTCGACGACCCCACAAGATTCAACGCCATTGCTGTGGCCCCGATTCCAGCGACGGGTATCGGCGTTGCCATCCATGACCGCCTGACGCGGGCAGCCGCCGCGCGGTCTTAAAGCGGTTTATTGCCTTGCGGCCCGGGTTCCTTCATTTTAGGCCCACCTTCACCGCGACATTAGCAACACCAGGTTCATAACGTGCCCCTAGACCAGACTCTTCGTGATCGCCTTGCCGAGATTGTCGGCGCCGCCGCCTGCATCACCGATCCCGCCGCCATGGCGCCTTATCTGCATGAAGAGCGCGGCCTCTATCACGGCAAAGCAGCACTTGTGCTGCGCCCAGGTTCGACCGCCGAAGTCGCGAAGATTGTGGCCGCTTGCGCCGCAGCTGGAATTCCGATTGTGCCGCAAGGCGGCAACACCGGTCTTTGCGGCGGCGCATCACCTCATGAAGACGCCAGTGAAGTGATTTTGAATCTCGGCCGCATGAATAAAGTGCGCGCCGTGGACCCAATGAACTTCACGATGACCGTAGACGCCGGTTGCATCCTCGCTGAAGTGCAGAAAACTGCCGAGGAGAATGGCTGCCTGTTTCCGTTGAGCCTTGCCGCGGAAGGCAGCTGCCAGATTGGCGGCAACCTCGCGACCAATGCCGGCGGCATCAATGTGCTGCGCTATGGCAATGCCCGCGACCTTGTCCTTGGACTGGAAGTCGTTCTACCTGACGGACGCATCTGGAACGGCCTTCGCGCGCTCGGCAAAGACAACACCGGGTATGCCTTGCGTCACTTATTTGTAGGTGCGGAAGGCACGCTGGGAATCATCACAGCGGCGGTGTTGAAGTTGTTCCCGCGTCCAACGGAAGTCGCAACGGCGCTGTGCGCTGTGAATAAGCTTGAAGACGCGACAGTGCTGTTGAATCGCGCCCGCGCGCTGTCAGGAGATGCCGTCACCGCGTTTGAGCTGATCCCGCGTAGCGGCCTTGAGATGTGCATAAAGCATGTTGCCGGTGTTAGCGATCCTTTCACCGCGCCGCATCCCTGGTATGTGCTGACTGAGTTTTCCAGCTCGCGGCCCGATGTAACGGTGCGCGGCAGTTTCGATGCACTGCTTGAGACAGCCTTCGAGGAAGGCATTATCGCCGATGCGGTCATTGCTGAAAGCGGCGAACAGCGAAAAAGCCTTTGGCGCATCCGGGAATCATTGCCCGAAGCGCAAAAATACGAAGGCGGCAGCATCAAACACGATGTCGCCGTGCCGGTGTCGCGCGTCGCGCAATTCATCACCGAGGGTATGGCCGCGCTCGCGGTGCATTTCCCGGGCGTTCGCCCGGTCCCCTTTGGCCATCTCGGCGACGGCAATATTCACTTCAATATTTCTCAGCCCATTGGCGCCGATACAAAAGCCTACCTCGCGCGGTGGGACGAGATGAACCGCATCGTCCATGACATTGTCGTTGGCATGAACGGTTCATTCTCGGCCGAGCACGGTATCGGCATGCTCAAGGTGCGCGAGATGGAGCACTATAAAGATCCGGTGGAATTGGATCTGATGCGCCGCTTGAAGCATGCGATCGATCCGAACAATTTGATGAATCCGGGCAAAGTCGTCGAATAGAACCTCGAATCATTGGGCGCAGACTCGCGCGAGTCGCACGCCAAGTCTTAACTAATGTAACTGTCCGGAACTGCACCACCCATGCGGTTTGACAGATAATTCCGAAATAAAACCACCCGCGCGCGAACTTTTGCAGTTGCTCAGCGTTATTCATTTTGTGCGGCGTTACGCACACGGGACCACCTATAGTAGAATTGCAACACCTTCAATTTGTTTATAAATTACCGTTTTGATGTCCTTGCGGGCAGCTGCTTACCTCGTCATGGTTGCAGCCGTCCAAACCGGGCGTGACAAAATCCCCCCACGCTACCAACAGACCTGGAGTTCAATATGAAAAAAATGAGATTTGGCCTTCTAGCGGCCGTCGCAGTAACCGCGATGTCTTCGACCGCTTTCGCTGAAGGCGCTTACTTGAGTCTCGGCGGCTGCTTGAGCATGCCCGACTCTTCAACAGTCCTGATTCAACGGCCGACACCGATTGCTCCGGTTAACGCCAAGACCTCTTTCGATACGGGCTACATCCTTTCGGGCGCTGCCGGTTACGCCTGGGACAGCGGCTTCCGTACCGAATTGGAATTCAATTACCGCGACTCTGACGTCAAAAACCTCGCGTACGCGCACGCCACGGGATCGCAGGACGTCATCGGCCTGATGGGCAACGCGCTATACGACTTCGGCCAACACGGTGACATGATCCGTCCCTATGTTGGCGGCGGCGTGGGTGTGGGTTGGACCAAATGGGCGCATGTCCAAACCGGAACTTCATTTGCATTCCCGACCGGTACACCGCTCTTCAATAGCCGCGATACGGCATTCCAATACCAAGCCATCGCCGGCTTGAGCCATCCGTTCAGCGACCGCATCGACGGCTTTGTCGAATATCGCTACATCGGCACCAACAACAATAAGTTCTACAGCGTACCGTCGGGCTCCACCGTCAGCCGCCATGATGATGGAAGCCACAACATCCTCGTCGGCATCCGCTTTAACTTCGGCTCCCCGCCGGAAATGAAGACGGCCGCCGCAACGGTCGCGGCTCCCCCGCCGCCGCCGCCACCACCACCCCCGCCGCCGCCGCCGGTTCCGCAGAAGTTCCTGGTATTCTTCGACTTCGATCGTTCGAACCTCAGAACCGACGCTCGCCAGATCGTGTCTCAAGCGGCCGATTACGCGAAAAAGAACGGCAAGGTCGTGATCCGCGCTACCGGACACACCGACACCTCGGGCCCGGCTCCGTACAATATGAAATTGTCTGAGCGCCGCGCTGTCGCTGTGAAGAACGCCTTGGTTAAGATGGGCTTCAAGCCGAGCGAAGTCGTCGTGCTGTATAAAGGTGAAACCGAACCGCTCGTCGCTACCGGCGACGGCGTCAAGGAACCACAGAACCGTCGCGTCGAAATCGTGATGGAGTAAGTTAAAAAACGCCGGCGGACTTTTACATCCGCCGGCGTTTCGTTACGCGCTGACTTACTTGTTCAGCTAATTTATTTGTTCAACTGCTCAGCCGCCGCCTTCGCCGCATCGAAGGTGGCGGTTACGTTTTTGGGCGGCAGACCAGCGTCCGTCGCAACGGTCACGGAACAGCTTTGCGGCTGTTCGGCCTGGAGCAGATTAGCTTCGGCAATTTTCACCAGTGCAAGCGGATCTTGCTCAAGCATCCAGAATGCTTCCCAGGTCTTTTTGCAAAAACCATCGGGATCAGAGGCGCGCGAGAGGCCGGCGGCGTTGGCAAGCGCCGTAACATGCGCGTTGAGAGCTGTCTGCCCTCCACCCGTGCGCTGATAGTAGTCAACCATATGTCCGCCAGCAGCGGCGAGCGACGGCTTGAAGTGCTCGACAAATGTGTTGTACGCAGCCTGCTGATCGCAACCCAGCGCGGCCACCATTAGGCGGCCCTGCAGATGCCGAAGACGGAAAGCGGCGGTTTCTTCGAGCGATGCACACTTTAAAACTTCGGTGGCTTGAGCCATCGTTGTCGCCGTCAGACATAAAGCCGCAGCGGCGAATGCCAACATTTGCCGTGTGCGCTTTACCACCTTCGTCGTCATATTTTTGTGCTCCTGATTTTGTTCCCGCCTAACAGCATTGTAAATCGCCGCCGATACTTCACAAAGACTTACATTATGGCACGTTGTTCACGCTGGTGCCGGGGGAAGACGGAACGCTATAATCCGCAACCATGTCGCGAATTACCCGCTATATCTTCCGCCAATTGGCAATGGGCACTACTCTTGTCAGCATCGCACTAGCGTTTGTGGTGTGGCTTACCCAATCGTTACAATTCCTGCAGTTCATTATCAACAAAGGTTTGGCCGTCGGCGCATGGTTGCAACTGACGATGTTGCTTTTGCCGTGGTTTCTCTCGGTGATCTTGCCTGCCGCGTTGTTTCTCGTGACCCTGTTCGTCTACAACCGCCTCACGATGGATCGCGAGCTGGTTGTGGTTCAAGCCGCAGGCGTTAGCCGGCTTGGATTGGCGCAGCCAGCGTTATTAAGCTCCGCTGGCGCTGTTGTAGTTGGTTATCTTTTGACGTTGGTCATCGTTCCGGACGCCTTCCAAGCCTTCCGTAACTTGCAGTATTCGATACGCAACGACGTTTCTCAGATCATGCTGCGCGACGGCGCGTTTAATCAGCTCACCAAAGATCTGACAATTTATGTGCGTGCGCGCGCAAAAAATGGTGACTTGCTGGGCGTGCTAATTCACGACACCCGCTCGCCCCAAACCACGCTCACGATTATGGCCGAACGCGGCGCCATGGGACGCACTGAAGG
>CAITZE010000283.1 GCA_903896775.1 uncultured bacterium | reverse complement strand
GGTGCAGTCGTTATTGCGGACGTTGCCGAAGCAGCGACAGTGGTGGGTGTTCCGGCGCGTCCGAAAGATACGGTTGAGTAGATGCAGAACGTCAAAGAAATTCTGGTCAACGCCGACACCCTTTTGTTGCAGGCTATGCAGCGGATCGAACGCGGCAAGGCGCAGATCGTACTGGTGGTCGATAGCGACGACCGCCTGATCGGCGCGGTTACCGACGGTGACGTGCGTCGGGCGATCCTGCGCGGCATGAGCCTCGATGCCCCAGTGTTAGACGTAATGAGCGCCAATCCGACAACGGTCGCGCAGGGGACCACGCGCGATGCCGCCATCGCGTTGATGAAGAGCAAGGCTTTGCATCAGTTGCCGGTCATCGACGGCGAGCGGCGCGTCGTCGATCTGATCACGCTTGACGAGGCGCTGCATACCGAGCGCGAGGACACCATCGTAGTGTTGATGGCCGGCGGCCTCGGTAGTCGGCTGCGACCGCTGACGGACGCGACGCCGAAGCCATTGCTGCCGATCGGCGGGCGACCGCTGTTGGAAATCACCATTTCAAATCTAGCCCGTCAAGGCTTCGGGCAGTTCTTTGTGTCGATCAACTACAAGGCCGAGATGTTCCGCGACCACTTCGCCAAGGGCGAGCATCTCGGCGTCGATATCGATTATCTGCAAGAAGACGAGGCAGAGAAACTGGGCACCGCGGGTGCCTTGCGCCTGCTGCCAGAGCGGCCGAAAGCGCCTGTGCTGGTGATGAATGGCGATATCTTGACCAATTTCGATGCGCGGAGGCTAGTGCAGTTTCATCGCGATGAGGGCGTCGCCGCCACGATGTGTGTGCGCAGTTACGAGTGGCAGGTACCGTACGGCGTGGTACAGATGCAAGATGGCCGGCTGATCGGCCTGGAGGAAAAGCCGGCCCGTTCCGAGTTCGTCAATGCAGGCATCTATGTGTTGTCGCCCGAAGCGCTGGATCATTTGCCCCCGGTCGGCGCGTTCGACATGCCTTCGCTGTTCGGCAGCGTGATGCAAAATATCGGCAAGCCGGCGGTCTATGTGCTACAGGACTATTGGCTGGACATCGGCCATATCGAGGACTTGCAACGCGCCCGCGACAGCATTCATCTGTTCAAATGACTCTGCAGGCGCTCGTCATAGGCTTCGGGTCTATCGGCGCGCGCCATGCCCGCGTGCTGGAAGAACTTGGCTGTGACGTTGTGGCTGTCAGCCGGCGCGGCGAGGCTGGTGGTCGCCCGGCGTATATCACGCTGAGAGAGGCTTTGGCTTCCGGCAGTTTCAACTATGCCGTCGTGGCTGACGAAACCGCGCGGCATGCTGAGACGCTGGCGGCACTTGCCGCTCACGGCTTTGCCGGCCGCGTGCTGGTCGAGAAGCCGCTATATGCGGTTCCGGCGCCATTGCCGGCCCATCTTTTTCGTGCCGCTGGCGTCGGCTACAATATGCGCTTCCATCCGGCAGTTTTGGCGCTGCGGCGGGCACTGAACGGGCGCCAAGTTCAAATGGCGGATTTTCATGTC
>CAITZE010000282.1 GCA_903896775.1 uncultured bacterium | reverse complement strand
AGCGCAATCTCGGGGTTTTTCTGTATGAGCGCCAAGGCCGCCCGCGCACTGGATGCTTCCAGAATCCGGTAGCCCAGCTCGCGCAGGCTAAACACCGCCATATCGCGTACGGCGTCGTCATCGTCGACGACCAGAATCAACTCTTGATGGCCTTCTTGAACCGAGGTGTTTGAAGCATTTGTAACGGCATCTACCTTTGAATCGCCGACCAAGCGCGGCAGATAGATCTTCACCGACGTGCCTTGGCCAACTTCGGAATAGATTTTGATGTGGCCGCCCGATTGCTTCACAAAGCCGTAGACCTGGCTCAAGCCTAGACCTGTGCCCTTGCCGATCTCCTTGGTGGTGAAGAAAGGATCGAAAGCCTTGGCGACCACCTCCGGCGTCATGCCGGTTCCGGTATCGGTGATGGCGATCAGCAGATACTGGCCTGCCGTGCTGCCGACGTGACTTGCGGCATAACGGTCGTCGATATGCGCGTTTTGGGTCTCGATGGTCAGCTTGCCGCCTTCGGGCATGGCGTCGCGCGCATTGAGCGCCACGTTCAGAATCGCGTTTTCAAGCTGGCTGGGATCGGCATGGAGTTTCCACAAGCCCGCTGACCCGACAGTCTCAAGAATAATGTCGCGGCCCAAGGTGCTGCGCAAAAACTCCGACATGCCTTTGACGAGTTTGTTGACGTCGATGGCCTCGGGCTGCAGAGCCTGTTGGCGCGAGAACGCCAGCAGGCGTTGTGTGAGCTGCGCCGCGCGTTTAACGCCTTCGGTGGCCGCGTCGATATATTTGCGGCTGTCGTCATCGACGTTTTTCACACGCCGCCCCAGAAGATTGAGCGCGCCCATCACCACGGCCAGCATATTGTTGAAGTCGTGGGCGATGCCGCCGGTGAGCTGGCCGATGGCTTCCATCTTTTGCGACTGGTGCAGGCGCGCTTCGATATCGCGGCGCTCGGTGACATCGCGCCCAACGCCGGTGAACTGACCGCCGTCGGTATTCGGCGACAGCGTCCAGGCGATTTGATGCCAGCTGCCGTCGGCGGCCTTGATACGGCCCTCGAATTTCGCGGTATTGCCGCTCTGGCGCATCGCATCGACTGCGGATTTAACGCGCACCTGATCGTCAGGGTGATTGAGCAGGTTATAGTCGCGGCTCAACAACTCCGCTTCGCTATAACCCAGCTGACGGCTCCACGACGGACTGATACGCAGCAGTTTGCCGCCGTAATCCGCCACCACAAGCAAATCTTCGCTGCCGTCCCACAGCTGGTCGCGCTCGCGGGTCCGCAGTTCGATGAGGGCGGCCTGCTCTTTGTCCTTGGTGATATCGCGCGCGGTTGAATAGAGGTTCCCGTTCTCGGGAACCGCGACCCACGACAGCCAGCGCACCTCACCGGCCTTGGTCATATAGCGGTTCTCAAAGTTCAGCACGGCCGTGCCGCCTTTGACTTGATTCCACGCCGCACGGGACGTTTCCACGTCATCGGGATGGAGAAAGTTGTAATAAGGTTTTCCCGTCAACTCGCTCTCGCTCCAGCCCAACGTCACGGTCCAGGCTGGATTGACGCGCGCGAAAGTCGCGGTCTCGAGATTGAGAACGGACAGCAAATGCGGGCTTAACTGCCACGTCGTGCCGCGTTCGGACGAACGCTCCACGACTTGGCGTTCCAGATCGGTGTTGAGATCGCGCAGGCGCGCTTCGCTTTGCCTTAACGCGGCCTCGCCGCTGGCGCGTTCGGCGGTTGTGCGTGTACGCTCGGCGACTTCGCGAATGAATCCCAAATCCTCCGGCGACCATTGGCGCACTTGTGCAGCATTGACATAGAGCACGGCCACCAACTTGCCATGCTCGATCACAGGGACATTGACGAACGCCCGCGCGGAACGCTCCTCAAGGGCGGCGGCGGCATCTGCGGTGCGTGGATCAAGGCGCACATCGCTAATAGCGATGAACTCGTTGTTCTTCAAGCTGTCGATAAATGACCCGTAGTCGCGCAGCTTCAGAACGCCCGCCAGCGTCTCGACGCCGGGGGCATTCCAATCGCGGTCAACCATCAGGGTCTCTGCTACGGGATCGATGGTTCCGTAACCGACGCGGCTTACGCCCAATGTTTCGCCCAGAAGCTTGCTCGCGACAAAGCTGATATCCGCGCGATTGTCCAGCGTGCGGAATTTGTCGGTCAGTTGAAAATAAGCTTCACGGCGGCGCTGGGCCTTAACCCGCTCCGTCACGTCGTAGCCGGCTACAAAGATTCCCGTCACAGCGCCTTTATCGTTACGGATCGGCTCATAAACAAAATCGACGAAACGCTGCTCGCTTTCGCCAGCTACTTGCAACGGCATGCCGTTGGCGGTGTGGGTCTGGCCCGTGGCGTAAACGTTATCGAGCAACTCGTAAAATCCCTGGCCTTCCAGTTCCGGCAAAACCTCGCGGATGGTATGGCCTATGAAATCGCGCGGGCCGGTGATTTTAAGATAGGCCTCGTTGACGTAAGCGTAACGATGCTCCGGCCCCATCAACACAACGACGAAACCCGGCACCTGACGGAATAATTCCCGCTGGCGTCCCTGCTCCAGATCGCGCGCCTGCGTCGCCAGAATGCGCGCTGTGGTCTCGACGACGATGGCGATGACACCGGCTGGCTTGCCGTCCTCGCCGATCACCGGTGAGTAATCCAGGTTCATCCACACCTGTTCGGGCAAGCCGTGGCGATAAAGCGTCAGTTCCTGGTCGACGTAAGCGAGCGTGCCCCCTGCGAGGCCTACCTTCATGATATTGTCGTTGAAGCTCGCGACTTCGGGCCAGCCTTCGCGGACTTTCTGTCCCAACAAAGTCGGATGGCGACCACCCGCGAACCGTGAATAAGCATCATTGTAAAGCATGATGCCGTCTTCCCCCCACAGCAGCACGATGGGCACCTGCGAGCGCACAATCAGGCCGACGGTGGTTTTCAGGCTTTGCGGCCAAGACGCGATGGGGCCCAGCGAGCCCGACCAATCGCGGTTGCGGATCAGCTTGGCCGTTTCGCTGTCAGCGGGAAGAAAATCGTGTTCCGCCATAAGGATACAAACCGAAAGAGATAGGCATCATTTTCGGCTGGGGGGTTTTTGTAGTCCAGCGCTAAAACCCCTAATACCGCGCTTTGAGTGTGAAACGCACTTCGCGCGGCTCTACGGGGTGAAAATGGATTTCGGTCTGCGGCGCGGCTGTGGGTGAAATGCGCGATTCATAGGCGTAATCAATGTCGTGATCGCGCCGGTCCAGCAGGTTGAACACATCCGCCGCAACGCTCCAGGTGTCGTTGAAGGCGTAGCCGACTTCGCCGTTGAGCAAAATCGTTTGCCGGGAACGGAAACTATCGTCCTCAATCAAAGCGCGAGGTCCGAAATAGCGCAGACGCAGGCTGCCAAACATCCCACGTGTATTCTGCACTGTCAGACCCGCCGAGACGACGGTCTCGATGGAGCCGGGAATGTAATTGCCTTCGGGTGCCACATCGCGATAGCGCGCATGCGACAACGACATGTCGGCGTCCAGGGTCAACCATGGAACCGGCGTATAATAGTTGGCGAACTCGACGCCGTAGCGCCGGCTGGGGCGGCTGGGCTCGGTCGTGCCCGCGTCGCCCGCGAAGACCAGCTCGGAATCCACATCGAGCATCCACAGCGACACCGTACTTTGCAAGCCGGGCACCAGCAGCGTGCGCACACCGACTTCGGCACCTTGCGTCTTCACCAAAGGATCGGCGGGCGAGATTTTATTGCCGTCGGCATCCACCGCGCCGCCTGTGATGGGGTCCACATGAGTCAGCACGCCGCGCGCATCGTTGCTGTGAAAGCCCTGCCCGGCTTGCAGATAGAATTCGGTCTTGGCCCAGGGCCCGAAGATGAGACTGAGTTTTGGGCTGACGCGGTCGGCCGTCACCGTGCCGGAATTCTGAGGCTGGTCATTGGACACATTGAAAGTGAAGATGTCGCCGCGCAGGCCAATCTCGCTGCGCAGCCAATCGGTCCATTGCACTTTGTTCTGGGCATAGAAGCCGTAGCTGTTTTCCGTGATGGCGTCCTGGCGTTCGACCGCAGGAATGATGCTGCCGTCGGCGGCGTTGATCTTGGCGACGCGTACGCGCGCTTCGGTGTTGAATAATCCGTTATTGATGATGTCGTCGCGGAACTGAAAGCCCAGCGTGGTCTCGGTCGGTAATCCGAACACCTCGCCATACATTGTATGCGTGGCCTGCAGACCCGAGGTCCAGCGTTTGTCTTCCTGCTCGAACTGGTCGCCGTGCACAGGATCGACCAGGAAATAGGTGAAGTTGGAGAACAGATTAAGGTCGTAATAAAAGCCGTAAGCCGTGATCTTGGTGGCCGATTGTGTGTCGTTGCGGTGCCACTCGCCTTGCAAGCTGTAACGCTGCGAATATCCGCCGGTTGTACCGTCCAGCGACGAGAATAACGGAATGAGTCCGCTGGTCACCGCACTGGTGGCGATCTGGTCACTGGAATTCCAAGTGCCGTGATAGCCGCGCGCCGTGACGCTGAAGCCCTCACCCGCATCGCCCTGGCTGTAGGTCACAAGGCCATTGGCTTTGAGGTAGTTGTCGGGCCGCACCCAAGGCCCATCGCTGTGCACAACTTCCGCGCCGATCAGCAGATCGCCGGAGCCGACATTCGTCGACGCGCCCACCATGCCGCGGCCATAGCCGTACATGCCACCTTCAAGCACCACGATATCTTTATCGAGTGTCTTGAAGGTCTCGAGGTGCGCGGCCCCTGCCGACGAGAAGTCGCCGTTCTCGGCGTAGTAGACGCCCTTCTGATAATTGACGCGCTCGACGAGTTCGGGAATGACGATGTTGAGATCGGAGTAACCCTGGCCGTGACCGTGGCTCGGCAGGTTGACCGGCATGCCGTCGAGATCGGTGGCGAAGTCGGTGCCGTGATCGAGATTGAAGCCGCGCAGAAAATACTGGTTGGCTTTGCCGCCGCCCGCGTGCTGCGTGATGATGACACCAGGCACCGTCTCCAGCACTTCACCAGCGCGCAAAGTCGGACGCTCGGACAATTGATCCGCGCCGACTGTGCCTTCGGTCGCGGAATCGGTAATCCCCAATAGGCTGTCCTGGCGGCCATAGACTGTGATTTCCGATGGGCGCGCTTCTTGCGCGAAAGCAGCGTGGCCCATGCTCATGGCAGCGATGGCAGCCGCAACACGCGCGGCGGAATAGCCCATGGCGTGCAACAGCGCGGTCGCCATCAGAAAGCCCAAACCGAAATGCGCGAGGCCGGCGGGCTCCGGCATTTCCTGGCCGTGAGCGAAGCCGTGGAAGAAAGCAAACAGCGCCACGACGGCCATGCTCGATAACAAACCGAAGCGCGCGCGTGTCAGCATCAGGCCGCAGAAGACAATCACCGACAGCAAGATCATGACTTCGACGCCGGGCACCAAGAGGCCCATCGCGCCGGCCATGCCGCCCAAAGCCATCACCGTCACGAAAGTCACGGGGATCGCCCACCCTGCGCGCCCGCGCTGTTGCGCGGCCCATACGCCGACGGCCACCATCACCAGCAGATGATCCCAACCATGAAGCGGATGATTAAAGCCGTCGGACCAACCGTTCACGGCCAGTCCCGCCGAATGGGCTTCGGCCAATGACGGCGACAGGATCGCCACAGCGGCGAGGATGAGTGGAAAGATTCTACGCTGAGAAAACGACATCGCGGCCCCCGTCGCACCTGTCTCCCCGCGCCTTACGCGCGGCGGGTCTTAGTTTCCATCGAAAGCTTTTTTCAATCCAGCGATATCGAACTTGACCATGCTCATCATAGCTTCGGCCACGCGTTTGGCCTTGGCGCGGTCTTTGTCTTTCATCATCTCGGTGAGCGCGACGGGCACAATCTGCCAGGAGATGCCGAACTTATCGGTCAGCCAACCGCAGGCCACCGCCTTGCCGCCGTTGTTCAGAAATCCAGTCCAGTAGTGATCGACTTCGGCCTGGTCCTCGCAATTCACCACCATGGAAATGGCATGATTGAAAGGCTCCTTATGACCCGCGCTCATGGCCTGGAAGTGCTGGCCGGCCAGCGTGAACTCGACGATCTTCACCGCACCCGCGGGACCGCTCGGGCTATCAGCGGCCATGGAGGTGACCGATGTGACTTTTGAATCCGGGAATAGCGACACGTAAAGCTTAGCGGCTTCTTCGGCTTCGCTGGTGTACCAAAAAAACGGCGTGATTTTAGCGTCGACTTTGGCCATAGCTGTTTCTCCCGGTGTGCGTGTGGTCGCGCGCTGATTATTTACTCAATCAGACGAGGCGGACAAGGCGTCTATGGTAAATGGCCGGGAGGCTGAAGTGTTCTGCTTAGGCCGCGGCGGGCAGGGTGTGTTCCGGCGGCGCGACCAGCAACGGGAATCTGATGCATACCGTTGTACCGCGCATCGAACCTGGCGTCTGCGCGGGCGTCGATACAACACCGCCCAATTGACGCACGAAGATGGCGACGTAATCAAAGCCGCGCTTTTCGGTCTTGGTCGCGGTTTTTTCCACAATACCCACGCCGTCATCGGCGACAGTGAGTTCAACTTGGCCCGCGATCTCGCGCACACTGAGTACAATCCGCCCTTTGCCGTCGGGAAAGGCATGCTTGACGGCATTGGTCGCCAATTCGTTGACTAGGAGGCCGAAGGGCACCGCACGGGTGGGATCGATCGTCAGCGGCGCGGCCTCGACCTCGATCATGATCCCCGAATCCGGTCCCAGAAGACTCGCGGTCATGACTTCGGCGATTTTGCCCAGATAGGCATCAAGGGCAATGGCGTCACCGTCGCTGGCGTGGGAGATCAGATCGTAAAGCTCGGCGATAGCGCCGATGCGGGCTTGCATGGCACGGTAGCCCGGAACGCAGGGCGCCGACGCTGAGCGGGATTCAAAGGCAATCAAGCCGACGACAAGCTGCAGATTGTTTTTAATGCGGTGCGAGATTTCGTTGGTCAGCGTTTCGGCGTCGCGCTCGCGCTGCTTGCGGTCGGTAATGTCCTCGAAGACCAGCAGCAGCCGGTGAATATGATTGCCGGGGCGCGAGATTTTGCGGGCGTTCAAGTTGAAGACGCGCCGGCCAAGGCCGGGGAAATCGTCCTCGATCTCAAAGCCCTCGATAGACGTATCGTCTGGCAGTACCTTCTCCATCAAACGGCCCAGCGCCGGCACGTCCCACTGATGCTGCCCAAGTTCGGACAGACGACGTCCGCGCGCCTCGGCTTCAGTGATCCCGAACATCTTCAGAAACGCCTGGCTGGCCATAACGATGGTCATGTCGTATTCGAGCACGACCAGCGGATCACGGATCGTATCGACAATACTTTGCGTCAGATGCCAATTGCGCAGACTTTCCGCTTCGGCGGTATCCTTGGCGCGGCGCAGATGGACGGACTCCATAGCGTCGTCGATAGCGCGGCACAGAAGTTCGAAAAACTCGCCGTGTGCGGTCTTGGCGACATAGTCGGCGGCGCCGGCCTTCAGGGCCGCGACGGCGATCCGGGCTTCCTGTAACGCGGTTACATAGATGACGGGCGGCGGGTCCGCCAGGGCGCAAATCGCCGCCAGAGTCTCCATGCCGTCCAGGTTGGGCATATAATGATCCAACGCGACGACATCGATCCCACCTTGCACGATGCGCGCGATGCCGCCGGCGCCGTCGCTAGCGATTTCGACGGCGTAACCGCCACGCTCCAGATGCATTTGCGCCAGCCGGCATAGGGCCGGATCGTCATCGATGAAAAGGACGCGCGGCTTGGTCATCAGCTGACCTCGGGGACCTGCATGACATAGACGAACAAGCCGAATTGCTGAATGGCATTGGCGAACTTCTCATAGTCCACGGGCTTGGTGACGTAGACGTTGCAGCCGAGGTCGTAGCAGCGCTGAATTTCCGCTTTATCATCGGTTGTCGTCAGCACCACGACCGGCGAGACCTTGAGATGCTGGTTTTCCTTAATGCGCTTCAGGATATCGATGCCCGACATATCCGGCAGGTTGAGATCCAACAGCACCAGCAGGGGCCGGCCCTGATTGATTGCACCGGTGCCGTCGGGACCGAACAGAAACGCCAAAGCGCTGGCCCCGTCCGCGAGCGGCACGATCTGATTATGGACACCGGCGCGCCGCAAATTTTTCTCGATGAGGCGGGCGTGGCCCTCGTCATCCTCGATCATCGCGATAATGATAGGTTGGGTCATCATGCCGCCACCTCGTTGATTGGTTGGGGCCACCGCTTGGGCAGCGTGACCTTGAAGACTGTGCCGACCCCCGGTTCACTTTCGACAACGATGGAGCCGCCGAGACGACGAACCAGTGTGCGGGCATGGGCGAGGCCAATGCCGTCACCCGGCCGGTCTTGCGCGCCCGAGCGCCGGAACAAATCGAAGATCCGCTCGCGGTCTTTGGCGTCGATGCCGCGTCCGTTGTCGTGCACTTCGTAGATGATCGTGCCGTCGGCCTCACTGGCAAGAACTTCGATGCTGCCCGGCACGCCGGCGCGCAGGTATTTGACGGCGTTGTCTAGGAGATTAGAGAATACCTGTTCGAGCGCGAGTCGGTCTCTGTTGATCGGAGGAAGGTCGCGGATGTTGATCTTAGCATTAACCGCTTGGGCCTGGTACGCCAGCGCTTCTAAGGCCGACCGCAAAAGCTGCGACATATCGACAAACTGCGGCTGGAACTGGCGCTGGCCTTCGCGCGACAATTTAAGGAGCGCCGCGATCAGCCGATCCATTTTTGCGACCGACGACTTGATGAAGCTCAGTGCCTCTTCAACATCCCGGCGCATCATCTCGTCGTTTTCGCTGTTCGGCTCATTCGGGATCTGAGCGCGCAGGATGCCAATCCTCACAAAAACCTGTTTACGCCATACATCGAGTTCGCTGGCGAAACCCATGATATTGACCAGCGGCGAGCGCAGATCGTGGCTGACGACGTGGGCGAAACGCTGAATCTCTTCGTTGGCTTCGCGCAAACGCTGATCGAGCTTGTTCTTGGCGGCTTCAACCAGCTTACGCGCGGTGTTGTCGGTGCCGATCAACAGATAGCCAATGATGGTCTGCTGAGCATCGCGGAGTGCTGTAACCGATACGACCGCCGGCACGCGGCTACCGTCCTTGCGGCAGTAAGTCAGCTCGTAAATATCCTCGATGCCGCGCGAGGCTTTAAAGACCAGAGCCTCGAAGCCCGGCGTGATCGGCGTTTCCAGCTCGGCGCTCAGGGCTGTCGCGCGCACGATAAGTTCCGCGGGATCGGAGAGGTCAGCGGGCGTGATTTTGTTCATCACTTCGGCGGCGGTGTAGCCCAGCATCCGCTCGGCGCCGACATTAAAGATTTGAATGACGCCCTTGGCGTCGGTAGCGATGCTGGAGAAGTTCGCGCTGTTGAAGATCGCGTTTTGCAGCGCGCCGGCCTTGACGATCGATTCTTCCGTCTGCCCAGGTGCGGAATCGTCAGAAATAGGAGCCGGCAGGGTATCCGCGCCAGGCTTTGTCTGTGAGATAGCGATGGGGTGT
>CAITZE010000281.1 GCA_903896775.1 uncultured bacterium | reverse complement strand
GGCGTATCAACCTGCCGGCTGTTCCTCGGACTGTTTACCGCGCGGCGGCAATACGCTGACCGGACTATCCGGCTGTACGCGCAGCTGCCCTTCGATAATCACTTTGTCGCCGGGCTTCACGTCGCCATCAATTGCAACGTTCTGAGAGTCGTCGAACAGCACTTTGACGGGATGTTGAACGGCTTTGTCATCGCTTACGACGTATACATATGTACCGTCCGGGCCGTCATTGACCGCATCACGTGGAATGACCAAGGGGTTGGCGATCTTGTCCATTTCGACTGTAACGTTGGCGAGCTGGCCGGGAACGATGGATAAATCCTGGTTGTCGAAGGTGGAGCGCAACTCAATAGTGCCGCTCTGAGCGTTAACCGCGTTATCGATGAAGTCGACAGTTGCTTCCAGCGCAGTGCCGCCAGCATCACGCACGTCGAGCTTAGCCTTCAGACCTTGCGAGCGCTGACGCGCTTGGATGCGCGGAAGGTCGGTTTGGGGCAGGTTAAAGGAAACCATGATCGGCTGCATTTGCACGATGGTCACAAGTGGCGCTGTGCCGCCGGCCACGACCAAGTTACCAGGCTGCACCAACACCGGTCCGGTCTTGCCGTTCACCGGCGAGCGAATTTGTGCATAGCCAAGGTTCAACTCGGCTAAATCGACGGCGGCTTTGTCGGCGGCGACCGAGGCGATCAGCATTTCGGCGTTTGAGCGGGTCAAATCGTACTGCTGAACCGATACGTTGCCTTTGTCTTTCAATGCGTCGTAGCGCTGCACATCACGCTGGGTATTTACGAGCTGTGCCTTATCGCGCTCCATGATGGCGCGTGCTTGATCCAGTGAGGCCTGGAACTGGCGCGGATCGATTTGAAACAGAAGGTCGCCCTTCTTAACGAACTGGCCTTCTTTGAAGTTCGCAGACTCAAGGATGCCTTGCGCGCGCGCCGTGACTTGGACGTTGGCGACGGAGACAGCTTTTCCGAGCGTGTGTTCAACCACCGCCATGTCGCGGCGGGTGACTTCGGCAACGCGCACCGGCGCGGCTTGGTTGCGGCGTTGATTGCCGCGTTGGTCGCTCATGCCGGTGAAGCGCCAGAAACCCAGTGCGATGACGGCAAGGGCTACGCCGCCTATCAGCAGCTTTTTTGTGGGAAAGCGGCGCGGCGGTGCGGCGTGCGCGGACTGTTGCGCGGTCGAGCTCATAATATCTCCGGTGTTGATGTTCATAGTTCCCTGGCTCGCGCAAAAGCCTTGTTTAGGCTAACTTTGTTCGGACGATTCGCGGGCGGAGAATAGCTCCGAGGCTTGCGATCGCCAACGATTAGGGCATATCTTATATGATGCTGATATGATGATGGCGGTATTGTGATTGGATAGGCCCACCCCCCGATGTGCCGCCCGTCATAAATCTGTAATCCGATCACTCCCTGACAATCGGATTATATCGCTATTTCTGCTGCATTATACGACAATGGGTGCGCTTACGGAGTGACAAAAGTTCCTCCGGTAAGCCTCAGGGATTAAAATTTATTTTAATGCCCGCCCATGCCGCCGCCGAAGGGCGGGCGGGCAAACCAAATGATCCCGGCGACCGCGATCAGAATGACGCCGGACAACCAGAACATGTCATTGGCCGACAATAAATAAGACTGAGCTGATAACAGCCGATCAACAAAGCCGTAAACCTGGGTTGTCCCAAGCCCCGAGCCATTGAAAGCATTAACGGCGTCGTTAATGCGCGTACCGGCTTGAGGAATTTGTTCCACCAGTTGGCTGCGGTGCAGATCGGCGCGGTGGTCCCAGTAGGTCACGATGATCGACGTCGCAAAACTTCCCATCATCATGCGCGCGAAATTTTGCAGACCTGAAGCGGCGGCCATTTTTGCCGCCGGAATTCCGCCGGTGTTGATGCTAATGAGCGGACCAAAGAACATCGCGAGACCCACGCCCTGCAAGAGCTGCGGACCCATGAGCGTATAAATGTCTGAACCGGTGGTGTAGATCGCCGAGCGCCAAAAGCTGCAAACCGCGAAGATGCCGATGCCAAGACTGGCGAAGATACGCGGATCGAACTTTTGCAAAAGCCGACCAACAATCGGCGAGAAGATAATGGCGAACACACCCATCGGTGCCGTCACGCGCCCCGACCACGTCGCGGTGTAGCCAATCTGCGTTTGCAGCACGAGCGGCATCAAGACCACGGTGGCGAAGAACAATCCGTAACCAAGCCCAAGCGCGGTCACGCCGACAGTGTAGTTGCGGTACTTGAGCAAGCTGAGATCGACGACGGGGAATGCTTCGGTCCATTCCCAAGCCACGAACAGGCAAAAGCATAAAGCCGAAATTACGGTGAGCGTGACAACGACGGGGCTGTCGAACCAATCGAGTTCGTTGCCCTTATCGAGCATGATCTGCAAGCTGCCGACCCAGATAATCAGCAGCACCACGCCAACGCCATCAATCGGGTTTTTTTTGATTTCGGTCTCGCGGCCTTTGAACAGCTGTATCGTGCCGAACAATGCGAGCAAGCCCGCCGGCACGTTGATGAAGAAAATCCACGACCAGTGATAATTGTCAGTGATCCAACCGCCCAGCAAAGGGCCTGCGATGGGTGCGACGGTCACGGTCATGCCCCATACAGCCAAAGCTATGGTGCGATTTTTTGGCGCGGAGTTATTAATCATCAGCGCTTGCGACAGCGGGATCATGAAGCCAGCAACTGCACCCTGCAGTACGCGGGCGCTGATGAGCATGCTGAGCGTAAAGGACATGCCGCATATCCAAGACGCGAATGTGAAAATGGCAATCGCTAACCTGAACATACGCACTTGCCCGAAGCGCGCGGATAGCCATCCCGTCAATGGCACGGCCACGGCGTTAGCAACGGTATAAGATGTGATCACCCACGTGCCTTCGTTGGGTGAAACACCCAAAGCGCCGGAGATGCTGTTGATCGAGACGTTGGCAATGGAGATGTCGAGCACCTCCATGAAATTCGTCAGAGACAGCACGACAAGCATCAGTACCCAAACCATACCGGTAAAGTGGGCTGGGGGGCTCGACGCGGGCGCGCTAGTAGCCGTCATGCTTGCTCACATTAAATGCCCGAACCATTGTGGATTCCGGAAGGCGAATCACGGCGTTGTTTTGGCGGGTGCGTCGGCCGAATTTGCAGCAATGATGGCGGCGACACGCGCGTCGGCTTCGGTTTCCAGCGCATCAAAGACATGCGTTGTGCCTACAGGGGTGCTGCGCGTCACTTCGGGCAAGCGGCTGTCACCGGTCTTGTCCGTGATGTTCACTTCGACGGTTGCGGACAATCCAACTTGAAGCGGATGAGCGGCTAGTTCCGTGGGGTCTAGCGCAATGCGCACCGGCACGCGCTGTACGACTTTCACCCAGTTGCCGGTTGCATTTTGAGCCGGCAAAAGCGCAAAAGCGCCACCGGTTCCGGCGCCGAAGCCCTGAACTTTACCATGATAGGTGACGCTACCGCCGTAAAGATCGGATTTCACGGTGGCGGGCTGGCCTGCACGCATGTTGGCCAGTTGTCCTTCTTTAAAGTTGGCATCGACCCAAACTTGATCGAGCGGTACCACTGACATCAACACGGCGCCGGGGCTGACGCGCTGTCCCAGTTGTACGTTGCGGCGCGCGACATAGCCGGTCACGGGAGCCGGCACAACGGTACGGCCAAAGGTCAGATAAGCGTCGCGCAAATGCGCGGCTGCGTTCAGAACATCCGGGTGATGGCTGATATCGGTGCGATCTACTAACGCTGCTGTGGCCGTTGATTGGAACTCTGCGGCCTGCAAAGCGGCTTTGGCGCTAATCAAAGTTTCGCGCGCATGACGCAGGTCTTCACCCGAAATCGCACCCGACGCTCCAAGACGTTCGCGGCTCTTCAAATCGTCTTCAGCGCGTTGCAACTCGGCGCGGCGCACCTCGACACTGGCTTTTAATTGCGAAGCGGTATCGAACAGGTTGCGCGTGCTGCGGACAGCTTTAGCAAGCTGAGCTTCTGCTTGTTCAAGAGCGACCTTAGCATCGGCGCGGTCAAGCTCGACGAGGACATGGCCGGCTTTCACAAAATCGGTATCGTCGGCGCCAATCGTGACGACGGTTCCATTGGTTTGCGGCGTCACCTGCACCAGGTTGGTATTGACGTAAGCATCATCGGTGCTTTCCTCGAAGCGGCCCACAAAGAACCAATAAATCCCGTAGATAAGTCCGACGAACGCGAAGACGCCGATAATTCCGGCGATGATGCGCCCGCGATTACCGTTGCGCGGCGAGGTGGTGGTGTCTGCTGGGGTATTCATGGTCGTGGCCTTTTGTAAGGGCGTCGTGTTTATTTTTCTGCGCGCTGTTCCGAGGGCGATTCAAATCCGCCGCCAAGCGCGCCCACCAGGGCAACTGTGAAAAGAACTTGGCGGGCGCGTAGATCGGCAGCGAGGCTGCGTTGCGTCAGAACCAGTTCTTCCGCAGACAGCACTTGAAGATAAGTGCCGAGTCCGGCTTGGTAGCGCTCGACCGCCAATTTGTAGGCGGCATCCGCTGTGACCTGAGCCTCGGCCTGCTGCACGCTCTTTTCTCTCACGGCGCGCAAGGAATTTAGATCGTCGGCAATTTCCTTCAGCGCGTTGACGAGCGTTTGGTCGTAGGTGGCGACCGCGGCATCATAGTCGGCGGTTTTGTTGCTCAGCGTGCTGCGCAACGTGTTGCCGGTGAAGAACGGCAACGTCACCGCTGGGCCAATACCCGCGACGACACTGCCTTCATCAAAGAAGCGCGATAGCCCGAGGCTCTGAAGGCCGGCAAAAGCCGTCAGATCGACGTTGGGATAAAAAGCGGCCTTGGCCGATTTTATGCTTTGGCTGGAGGCTTCTACGCGCAGACGGCTCGCGACAATGTCCGGCCGGTGACCAAGTAGTTCCGCAGGCAAATTGGCGGGAAGCAATGGCCGTTCGCTGGCTTGGCCCAATTTGAAGTTCGGTCGCGGAATGATAAGACCGCGGTCGGGTCCGGCACCAGCCAATGCGGCCAATTGATCCTGGGCAAGACGAATGGACTCGTCGTAAGTGGCGATGTCTTCGCGCGCGGCCGGAATAGCGGCCTCGGCTTCCTTCACCTCAAACTGCGTGTCCATGCCGGCGCTGACGCGGTTTTTGACGAGGTCGAGCATTTTCTGGCGTGCATCCAGCGTCGCCCGCGCCACGTCACGCAATTCGTAAGCTTCGGCGAGTTGCACATAAGCGTGACCGATGGCGGTGGTCAGCAAAAGCTTGGCGGCAAAGCTATCGACCTCGGCCGCTTTCGCCTGTCCGATGGCGCTGGCAAGTGCCGCGCTGTTCTTGCCCCACAGGTCCAGCTCATACGTAGCGGTGACGCGGGCATCGTTCACCCATGTCCACATGCCGCCGTAGGGTGGTGGGATTTCGAAATTCTTTGAGAGGCGCTCGTATGTGGCCGAACCGCTTGCGACGAAGCTCGGCTGTAGGGCCGTACGTGCAAGATCGCTAGCCGAAAGGGCTTTGCTCAGCCGCGCGTCGGCTGCGGCGAGGGAAGGGCTATTCTTAAGTGCTTCGTCCATCAACGTATCGAGACCGGCGTCTTGGTAAGGCGTCCACCACTCCAACGCTGGCCACGGAGACGGCGCGACGTTGGCTGCGGTCAGCGTTGCATCCATGTGAATGCTCGCGACATCGCGCGGGCCGGCGCTTTTGGGCGCAATGCCGTGCGTATCGGCGCAAGCACTGATGACTGTCGTCAGCAGGGCCGCTGTGACCGCGCGGGAAAATATCCGAGCGTGGGTCATGATGCGTGCCTTGTATCCAAATTGACCAAAATCCGCTTCAACATGCTTTCCAGTTGGCGCACTTCAGCTGCCTTAAAGCCCGTGAGGATCTCGTTGTATCCCGCCACAAGGCGTTTCAATAATTTTGGATAGAGATCGCGTCCGGCGCGGGTCAGCTCCAGTGTTACGGACCGGCGGTCGCTGACGTGACGCACGCGGCGGATGAAGCCCTTTTTCTCGAGACGGTCCAAAAGCCGTGTCATGGCGCCGGCATCATAGGAAATGGCTTTGCAGATTTCGGCCGGTGTTATCATAGGCGCGTCGACCAGGTTTGCGATAATCACCCACTGCGACAGCGTCATATCCAGCGGCGCGAAGATTTCGTCGGCTCTTTCCCACAGCGCGGTTTTTGTGCGCGTGATGAGATAGCCGATGGCTTCCTTCGGTGTGAACGTCTCGACCGCATAAGGTGCAGCACGCGCGCGCGGAATTTTCGCAGCGAGAGATGGACGCGCCTTAAGCTTGGCTGAGCGTGGAATTACTTTTTTGCGGGACGGCATGGCGATGATTTGGCCCCAAATGCCAGGGCGCCATATTTAGTTGCCTAGGCATTTACTGTCAAGGCATGGGCCTGTGAAAGCTGTGTGACGTTAAGCTTTAGGCTTTAACGCAAGCAGCGCCAAGAAGCTGATGACCCCTGTCGCGGAAAGGTAATAGCCGACATATTGAAGGCCCATCGTCGCAAGCGCCGCCGCGACGATGGGTGTCAAAGCGCCGCCCACAATGCCGCCAACGTTAAAAGCTATCGACGAACCGGTATAGCGTACGCGAGCGGGAAATAATCCCGGCAGCCACGCGCCGAGCGGGCCGTAAGTCATGCCCATAAAAACCAATGCGATTGAGAGAAATAATCCGGTGGTTGCCAGAGAGCCTGAGCCCATCATCGGCGCCAGCAGAAAGCCGATCAGTGCAGCGCCGCCGCAACCGATCATCAGCACGCGGCGCGCATCGAAACGGTCGGCCAAAACGCCGGAGAACACGATGCCAAAGGCCATGAACAAGATGGAGCCCAGCTGAACGGCAAGGAAAGTCTCGCGCGGATAATGCAGCGCCGTGGTTCCGTAGCCCAACGCGAAAGCTGTCGTGATGTAAAACACGGCGAATGTGGCCACGACACCGAAGATGCCGCCGACCACTTCGCGTGGATACTCACGCAAAACATCCGCCAGCGGGACTTTGGGCGGCGGCGCTTCGGCGAGCGCGGCCGCAAAAGCCGGCGTCTCGGTCAACTTCAAGCGGACCCACAAGCCCACGGAGACCAAAACCGCACTGGCCAGAAAAGGCAAACGCCAGCCCCAAGCGACGTATTGTTCTTGCGATAGAATCAGCCCCAACAGCAAAAACAGGCCGTTGGCGAAGATAAACCCAAGCGGCGCGCCTAACTGCGGCACCATGCCGAAGCGGCCACGAAACCCCGGCGGTGCATTCTCAACCGCGAGAAGGGCGGCACCGCCCCATTCGCCGCCTAGGCCGAAGCCCTGACCGAACCGCAGAATGCACAGCGACAGTGGCGCGAGCCATCCGGCCATTTGAAAGGTGGGCAGAAAAGCGATCGCGACTGTTGAGATGCCCATCAGCAACAAGGACGCCACCAGCGTCGATTTGCGCCCAACGCGGTCGCCGAAGTGTCCGAACACGACTGCGCCTAAAGGCCGGGCGATGAAGGCCAAGCTGAATGTGGCGTAGGCCGACATCAGCTGCGCAGACGGTGAGGTGGACGGAAAGAACAAGGGTCCAAAAACCAGCGAGGCGGCGGTGGCATATATATAGAAGTCGTAGAACTCGATGGACGTCCCAGCCAAGCTCGCCCACAGCACGCGCTGGTTCGAAAGAAACGCGCGGTGGCCGCTTGCGTGGCTTGTCATGAATCCCCCCTGAGCTGGACGCTTTACCCCGCTGCGTCATCTCACGCCGGCATTAAATTCTCAACTGCCCGGTCAGCTGTGGGTCATTCTAATTGCTTGGAATCGTTAGGCTTCGCAGGACCAAAAATGCTGCGATGCACCCTAAAATGAGATCGCCTATAGCCCTGCGTAGTAGCCTCAAATTTACAATAGTTAACATCCGCAACTAACTTATTTAAAATCCTAATTTCAATTAGTTAGCCGCAGAACTTTGGCGTATTCTTTGGGCATCTGCTGGGCGAATCACAGGAGACGCCGCATGAATTATGAAGCCAAAACTCCCGGCACGGGACACAGCGATGTTGCACTGCGGGGGAAAACCGTAGCCCAAGATTCAGAAATCCTCACGCCCGCTGCCGTCGCATTTATTGTCGCACTACACGAGAAATTTGAATCCACCCGCCAGGGTTTGCTTCAACATCGGGTCGAAGTCCAAAACCGCATCGACGGCGGTTGGCGCCCCGATTTTCTTCCCGAAACCAAATCTGTGCGTGATGGCGCCTGGCGCGTCTCACCTGCACCGGCTGATCTGCTTGACCGCCGCGTCGAGATCACCGGTCCCGTCGATCGCAAAATGATCATCAATGGCCTCAACTCCGGGGCCACGCATTACATGGCGGACTTTGAGGACTCCAGTGCGCCGACCTGGGAAAATCTCATCAACGGTCAGCTCAATCTGCGTGACGCCATCGCTGGCACGATTTCGCTCGAAGACAAAGCGCGCGGCAAGACCTACACACTCAAAGAAAAGACAGCGGTGTTGATTGTGCGTCCGCGCGGCTGGCATCTCGACGAAGCGCATGTACTGGTGGGCGGCAAGCCGATGTCCGGCGGTTTGTTCGATTTCGGGCTTTACGTTTTTCACAACGCCAAAACCCTGCTCGCCAAAGGCAGCGGCCCTTATTTCTATCTGCCGAAAATGGAAAGCCATTTGGAGGCGCGGCTGTGGGCAGAAGTATTCGCATTTGCCGAAACGACGCTTGGGCTTGCGCATGGTTCGATCCGCGCCACCGTTCTCATCGAAACCATTCTCGCATCTTTCGAGATGGACGAAATTCTTTATGAACTGCGCGACTATATCGTCGGATTGAATTGCGGCCGCTGGGATTACATTTTTAGCTTCATCAAGAAGTTCCGCAACCGCGCGGATTTCGTGCTGCCCGATCGCGGGCAGGTGACGATGGAAAGCCACGCGCTGCGGTCATACAGCCGCTTGTTGATCAAGACTTGCCACCGCCGCGGTGCTCACGCCATGGGTGGTATGGCCGCACAGATTCCCATCAAGAATGACCCCGACGCCAACGCTGCCGCTTTCGCCCGCGTGCGCGCCGACAAAGAACGCGAGGCCCGCGACGGTCACGACGGAACGTGGGTGGCGCACCCGGATCTCGTGCCTGTTGCGCGTGAGATTTTCGACAAACTCATGCAGGCAGCCAATCAGTTGGCGAAACCCATCGACAATGCGACGTATACACAAGCCGATCTTCTGGCGATTCCTGCAGGCTCAATCACCGAAGCCGGACTGCGGCAGAATATTCGCGTCGGCGTGCAATATGTCGAAGCGTGGCTGCGCGGCATCGGATGCGTGCCGCTCTATAATCTGATGGAAGACGCGGCCACCGCTGAAATTTCCCGCGCGCAAATCTGGCAGTGGGTGCGTCACGGCGCTCGCATGAATGACGGTCGGCCGATCACGGCGGAATTGGTGAACACGCTGCTCGCCGACGAACTCGCCGCTCTGAAGGCGAGTAACCTCGCCGGTGCCCGGATTGATGACGCCGCCGGTATCTTCACGCAAATAGCGCTAGCGCCGCAGTTTCAAGATTTCCTCACCTTACCTGCCTATCAAATGCTGCTCAAAGACGAGCATCTGGAGCGCTAAGGCAATCGATATCTCCCGAAGTTTCCGAACGTGATGTAAGAAAGCTGTTCGGCTTTTAGAATCACGAGGGAGTTCAATTGGCCCAGCCTGCAAAGCGCTTGGGGATTAGTCGGTCGCAGGAAGCGCTGCTGCCGCTCTTGCGCCTCCTTCGCCTTCCCTTGGGGGAACGGTGGCTCTATCGGGCAATTGAAGCGCTACCGTCGCGTCAGTACATGCAAAACGCGATGATTCCGGCGATTGCCGTCGAGGGCCGCCGCCGCATGTTGTTCGTCGGTGTGCAGTCTTATAACTTGCCGTTTTATTCGCTCTGCGCGGAAAGCAATATCGGAGTCTGGAGCGTCGATTACGATGCGGCGAGCGCGGCTTATGGTGCGCCGCAAGGCCACTTTATCGGCGACGTGAAACAAATCGCGGTGCTGGCGCCCACGCTCAAATTCGACGTCATCGTCTTTAATGGCATTCTGGGCTTTGGCGTCAACACGGCGGCGGATGCCGTCGCCGCACTTGAATCCATGAAACACGTCGTCGAACCGAACGCGATCCTGATTGTCGGCCGGAATCCCGGGCGCACCGATGGTCAAGAGATCGAGGCCTTACGCGCGCGATTGACGCCGAGCTCCTTGGGCGCCCTCGCCTCCGAAATCGAGTTCCCACCGCAGGGCCGATTTCAACGCGGCCCCCACCGATATGAAATCTTCAAATTTCCGCCGGGGAAAAACTGAATTTGTCCCGGTCTCACCTGCGCCGCTGAGGCTAAAATGGCCTCGGTACCGCTTATTCCACCGCTGCGAAAAAAAATTCCCGCAGCACAAAGGGATACTATCCGTAGAAGGTGTTGGTTCGGGGCTCAAATCGCGATAGATCAATTCCCGGAATAGCGGCTACGGCTGCAATGTTGGGATATCGGGCTTGACGGCAGAAGTCTCAAATCCGCTGGTTTCCGTCTATCTGGAAATGCGCGAAGAGCTGGTGCGTTTTTTGACCGCGCGCCTGGGTGACCGGGCCACGGCGGAAGACGTTAACCAGGAGCTATTCGTGCGCTTGCGCCTGGGGCAGGTGTCAGGCGATATCGCCAGTCCGCGCGCCTATGTTTACAAAGCCGCTTATAATGCCGCCAATGAGTACGAGCGCGCGCGTCGTCGCCAGACGGTGCGCGATAACGCCTGGGTTGATTCAACGACCGAAAAAGTTGGGGCCGATACAATTTCAAACGACGTGGACGCTGAGCGAGCTTTAGAGGCAAAGCACCGTTTGCGTGTGCTGACCAAGGCCTTAAGTGAACTCCCGCCCAAGTGCCGCGAAGTTTTCACAATGTGCCGTTTGCAGGAACTCGGCCACCGCGAGGTCGCAAACACGCTCGGAATTTCGACTAAAACCGTGGAAAAACATATGACTACCGCACTAAAATATCTAATGGGAAAATCGCGAGAGATTCATTGATCTACCCACGGTAGGGACGTGGGCCGTCGGCGGCGTCTTAATTTTGATGGTACGATCTTGTTATAGAACTAAGGGAACGCGACCCTATCCAAAGGCGATGTAAGGCAGACAGTGACTGAGGCTAAATTAACCCTCGATAATGAGCGATTTGAAGCGGCCCTAGCCTGGCACGTCCGGCTGGAAGGCGATGCTGGGGAAGACGCTTGGCTTGGGTTTGCCCAATGGCTGGAAGCCGATCCGCAAAATCGCATCGTCTTCAATCAGGTTGACGCGGTAACTCACGAGATTACCGCCCGGCTGTCATCAGCGTCGGTTGACGATTTCACCCCCGTGGTGGTGCGCCCGCCTGTATGGCGTACGGCGGCATTTTCCAAGCGGGTTTGGGTTCCGTCGGCTTTAGCCGCGGCCCTCCTTGTGCTCGGCTTTTTCCAATTCTACGGCGCGCCTGAAACCCGCATCTACACGACGAAAGTCGGCGAACATCGCGATGTGGCGCTGGAAGACGGCTCCACCATTCATTTGAATACCGATACTCAGGTGGCGGTTTCCATGGCGCGGAACAGCCGCAATGTGCGTTTGGAGAAGGGCGAAGCCGAATTCGAGGTGGCCCCCGATGCGGGCCGGGTGTTTAGCGTCGATCTCGGAACACGCCGCGTCGAGGTTGTTGGAACAGCCTTTAATATCGTTCGCACGGACGGCCGTCTGAGCGTTGCTGTCGAGCACGGTATCGTACAGGTCCGCCAAAATGCCGGTACTGAAACACCCGTGAAGCTTATGCCCGGAGATCAATATCTGAGCAGCGAGGGATCGGCGGAATATCGGGTCGCAAAGGTTAACCCCTCGGCTATTGCGCCGTGGCGCACTGGACGCTTGGTTTTTGAGGATGCCCCGCTCGCCCAGGTAGCATCTGAATTAAATCACTATTTCACCAAAACCATCGTGATCGGCGATGAAGCCACAGGAGCCCTGCGGTTCTCGGGGATCCTGAAAATCGACGACGAAGCCAGTATCTTGCACCGCCTTGAAGCCTTCGCGCCGGTTACTGTGCAAGAGAAGGGCGATACGCTAGTCTTAACCCGGGGATCTTCAAAATGAGTCGGTTGCCGGGTGGTTATGGGACTTTCGTTCCCGTTAGGCCGTGTGTTGTCTGCATTGTTCCGGGTTCGCTGCGTGGTTTTGGCAGTGGCTCCGGTTCTGTTCGCCTGTCCAGTTTCCGCGGCTGATCAGAAGCCGTTTGATATCCCGGCGCAATCGCTCAGCACCGCGCTGGCCGCGGTCGCTTCCCAAGCCGATGTCTCCATAGGCCTTACCGGCGTCAATCTTACCAATCGCACAAGCCGCGACGTTGTGGGATATGAGAGCGTGGATGACGCTCTGCGGCGGCTCCTCGTCGGCAGCGGACTTGGTTATGAAATGATCGATCCGTCAACGTGGCGGATCTTCGAGCTTCCCGGTGCGACGACACAAGCGCCAGTAGAAGCCATGGTGCCCGTCGTGGTGCCGCTGACAGAGCAAATCACGATCACCGCCACAAAGCGACCTATCGCCATTCAGGCTGCACCGCTGCCGGTGACGGCGGTCACCGGAACAACGCTGGATGATTATGGCGCGCGCGATTCAAATGAAATGTCTTCGCTCGTGCCGGGACTAAGTACGACGGGCAATAGCCCTGGCCAGAGCAAATTCATCGTTCGCGGTCTTTCCGATGGACCATTCATCGGCAACACGCAATCGACCGTCAGCATCTACCTTGATGAAACACGCGCCAATTTCAATGGTCCGGATCCCAATCTCCAACTTTTTGACATCGACCGCGTCGAAGTCATTCGCGGTCCTCAGGGCACACTGTATGGCGCGGGTTCCATCGGTGGTCTCGTGCGTATCATCACCAATCAGCCAGTTCTCGGAAAATTCGAGGCTCACGCGTCTCTTGATGGCGATGTTGCCTCCGGCGTTGACCCATCAGGAACCGCGGAGGCTATGGTGAACCTGCCGCTGGTCGATGACAGATTGGCCTTCCGCACGGTTGCTTATGTAAAACGCGTCGGCGGATACATTAATGATACTGCGATCGGTCCTACGAACGTCAACGACTCCGATATTTCGGGATTTAGGTCGGGCTTGCGGCTCAGTTTATCGCAAGACTGGACCTTGCGGAGCGGCGTCACGTTTCAGTCGATCCACAATAACGATACGCAGTATTTTGATGCCGGTATGACGCTTTTTTCGCGCAACAATTTGCTGGCCGAACCCAACAGAAACGATTTCCTGACCGCGAGCGTCGGCATCGACGGCGACCTGCATTGGGCCGATCTGGTTTCAACCACCGCCTGGGTTTTTGACAGCGTTGGCGCACGCTACGACGCGTCGCAAGCGTTGCCCACGCTTCTTCAGATCCCCATAGAACCGACGGCTTTCGACCAGATCAGCCGTTACCGCACGATCAACCATGAAACACGTCTGGTTTCGATCCCCGGCGGAAGTTTTCAATGGCTTACGGGCGTATTCTTTTCAGAACGAAGCGACGACAGTTATTCGACCCTTACGCGGCTCGATCAAGGGCAGGGCATCTTCTATTCCAAGAATCGTCACGACAGCGGAACGGAAATCGCGCTGTTTGGCGAGGCGACGTATAAGTTCAATCCTTATTTTTCCGTCAGCGCGGGCTTGCGGCTTTATCACGGCGAGCTCAATACCAGCGCTGACAATTCGGAATTGATCGATGTCGGGCCTTCAGAAGCGTTTGGCGCAAACCGCAAGTTTGGTGCAACGCCGCGCGCTGAAGTCAGCTTCCAGCCCAACCCCGATAACTTGTTTTATGCCGAGGTGGCCCAGGGCTTCCGGCTGGGCGGTATCAATATCGCGAGCCGCATCGCTTCTCCGAGCTTCAACAGCGGCCGGGCTTTAACCGTATCGAATTTCGCTTCCGACCAGCTTTGGAATTTTGAAATTGGATCAAAATCAACATTCTTCGACAAAAAGCTGACTCTCAATGCCACCGGCTTTTTTGCGCTGTGGGACAATATGCAGGCTGACCTCGTTCGCCCGAATGGGTTGCCGGTGACAGCGAACGTCGGGAATGTCCGCAACTACGGTTTCGAGGTCGAGAGCACCTACGTTCCCAATGAGCATATTCGCTTGATGGCTAATCTGTCGTGGGCCGACCCAGTTTTGACAGATACAAATCCGATGTTGGCCGCGCTCAGCATCAGCCGTCTGCCAGTCACACCCAAGCTTTCGGGAACGGTGGCCGCACAATATCAGACCCTTGTTGCGCGCGATTATCTTGGCTTTATGAACGTCAAATACGAGCTCTTTGGACAATCCCGCTTGTCCAACGCCTCGGGCGGGATGTCCCCTGTTCACGCTTATAATGTCGTTAATTTACGGGTCGGCGTTCAGCATCAGCAGTGGCGGCTGACGACGTATATAGACAACCTCACCGGCGATGAGTCGAATACATACGCCTTCGGCAATCCGTTCCTGTTGGGACACGTAGGACAACAGACGCCGCCGCCGCCGCGCACCTTCGGCCTCAATCTCACTTGGGCGAACTAACGCCTGGTTTTAGGCGGAAGCGCGAGCCGCTGCTGCGATATCACCGACGTTGCTCAAGCTTTCGACCTTCCAGCACAGATCAATAACCTTTTGGCATTGAGCGTGCGGCAGATTGCTATCCGCCACATCGAAGAATTTGCGTTGCAAATCATCGTCGCTCAAAGGTGCTTCGACGCTTCCGACGGCGTGTTCGATAAATTTGTGCAACGTCTTGCCGTCTTTGAAGACGATGGTCATGTCGACCTGATCGGGTTTGATGGCCGGATCGATGGTCGGCTGAACCTTCTGGCGTAGTGTGATGACCTTCGGATCGCGCGCGGCGCGGTCGCTGAATTGTTTCATGCCGCCGGCACCTTCGATGAGCGCTACCGCCGTGGCGTGATAGACGCTGAATTTGCTTTCCAGGCCGTCCGCAGGCGTTTTTTTGCCGGTGAGTTCCAGCACGTTGGGATGGATCTTAAGAACGACTTTTTCGATCTTGTCGATATCAATCTTGTTGGCGCGCTGCAGTTGGATGGCGGCATCCAAAGTGGGATGGAGCACGATACCGCACGGGAACGGTTTATAGGTGTTGAGCAGTGACTCGTAGCGTTGACCAAGCTCGCCGGTGATTTCGTGAAAATCCTGCTTCGTGCTGATGGTATTGGCCCAGCCGCGTTGTGCTTCGATCATGGCGTTTGAGCTGTCATAGCCTCCTGCGGCGAGCAGAGCGGCAAAGATGCCGTTGGCGGCAGCTCGGCCGGGATTGAAGGACTTGTTCATGGAACCGAAGGATTCCCGCAAGCCCACGGGCTGTGAGGCCGCAAGACCGAGTGCGTAAATCATCTGCTGCTCGTTGAGATTCAAAAGCTTTCCAACGCCCGCCGCGGCGCCAAACACTCCGGCGGTGCCGGTGATGTGCCAGCCAATATCATAATGATTGGGGTAAACTGCGTTGCCGATACGACAGGCTGTCTCAACGCCGAGCACAAGCGCGTTCAAGAATTCTTTGCCGCTCGATTGTTTGTATTCGGCAAAGGCAAGTATCGCCGGGCCAATCACGGCGCCCGGATGAACGATGGTCTTCAGATGCGTGTCGTCATAATCGAGAACGTGACCGGCGACACCGTTGATGAAAGCCGCGTTCATGACATCGAACCGCTCGTGCCGACCCAATAAGCTCGCTTGCGCGGGGCCCGAAAAGGGCGTGAGCGTGGTCGAGGCGATATTGACGGCCGGCTCGTGGCTGCCGCCGATGGCGACGCCGATCCAATTCAAAAGCGTGCGTGTGCCTTCTTTACGCACATTTGCAGGCAACTGATCGTAGGTTGCACCGACGAGATAGCGCGCCAATGTTTTGGTGACATCTTTGTCGGCACCTTTGCCCGCTTCACTCTTCGGAGCTGTATCTGCGGCCTTTGCAGAAGGCACTGTAAAGGCGCTGGCCGCGGCCGAAGCGGCGATAACGGTTGAGAGAAGGTCGCGGCGGTTCATTGTCGTCATTGTCCCCATCCATCCCTGAAGATGCTACAGGCCTAAAGGTACAGGCCAATCTGGAGGTGGCCAACGCCGAACTTGGATTTATTCGCGCTTACGCCGGTTTGTTGCGCTGCATCATGTCTTGGAGAAACGCAGGTGTCAGGCCGGGACGGAACGCCGCAGCTTCAGCCAGCGATTCCATGTCGGGCGATAGCGGATACATATGCTTGTACTGCAAAACCTGACGCAGAATGAGACGGAGGCGCGAAGTCATGTCGGGTAATTGCAGCGGGTCAAGCAGGGGTTCGTAGATCGGTGCTTGATCGCCGCGTTGAAATTCCACCGAGATGCTGATGCGTGGTGTTGTCACGGGTTTGCGGGCGCGCCCGCCCCAGTGAAGCACGGCCTGCGTCCAGGCAAGAAGGCCGCCGGCGGGGCTTGGCAAGGCACGCATGCTCTGCAGGTCGATCTTGAACTGATTGTCGCTCGGTGTGCCGTACGTCGGATCGAGATCGGCCGGCATAATGTACATGCAGCCGTTTTGCGGCGTGGCTTCACTCAGGGGCAGCCAAAACGTCATGGCCTTGGGCCGGCGATCAGGCAACAGCGTGCGGTAACCGAGATCGCGGTGCGGCGTCCAACCGGCCCCTTCGCGTTTACCGTCGACGTGCCAGGCCCAGAACGCAGGCATCATTCTGTAACCGGCGTCGAGCACGGTGGTCATGAGTTTATGCAGCCGCGCATACATGAACCATGGCTCGTCGTACATAAAAGCGAACACCGGCATGTAACCCGCTGTGACGACTGCACTGACTCCCGCCGCGACCCCTGCAACGTCTACACCCCAATCCAGAGCCGGTAGCTGAAAATAGCCTTCGCGCGCAAGATCGGCATTGATACCGTTAAGAGCCGCTGCGTCGAAGTTCATCGGCTGTTTCGCTGCCGCCGTGAACGCGGGGTCGTCTATATGCAGCTGAGGCGCAAGGCCACCCCACAGCGCCGGATCGGCGAGGGCGTTGAAACGCTCCGCGAGTGACTGCTCGTTGCTCATGTGGTGTTTATGCCACGGCTTTTTGCGGGATGGAATTGGGCTGAATGCCCGCTCAGATTGACCGCGCCTGGCGCAGCCTATAACATTGCAGGCGTGACAGGTTCCTCGGATAGAGGATGAAAAGGGAACTCAGGTGTAACACCTGGGCTGCCCCCGCAACTGTAAGCGGTTAGTCCGCGCGTCATGTAGCCACTGGAATGCTTTCCGGGAAGGCGACGCGCAATGGATGCGAACCCGCGAGCCAGGAGACCTGCCTGTCGCAGTCGTCCTTCGTTCGGCCGGGGTGTGGCGCGCGAACGGGTTTTTCCCGAGAGACGGCAGTTGTTTTAACCGCGCTTGCGCGGGCTGCGGCCGTATGGGGTTTCCTTATCGTCTCAGTCTTCGTTGGCGTACTTCGTCATAAGGAAAATCTCGATGAAGCGTCTTCTGATATCTACCACCAGCCTGATTTCAATCTTGTCCTCCGTGCCAGCTTTTGCCGACGACGCGCCGGCATCGGCTGACTTTGCGGGCCCGAGCATTGACGAGATTGTCGTCACAGCGACCCGCACACCGCAGCCGCTTTACAAAGTTGGCTCCTCGATCACAGTGCTCAATCACGACGCCATTGAGTCCAGCCAGGCTGTAGTTGTTACCGATGTGCTCACGGAAACCCCGGGTGTCAGTTACTCCCGCAACGGCGGCGTTGGTGGCACAACCGCATTACGTATTCGTGGCGCGGAGACCGACCAGACTGTTGTTATCATCGATGGCGTGAAGGTGAACGATCCGTCGTCGCCCGGCGGCGGCTACAACGCTGCCGATCTTCTCACCGGCGATATCGATCACATCGAGATCTTGCGTGGCGCGCAGTCGACGCTGTGGGGCAGCCAGGCGATCGGCGGTGTCGTCAATATCGTCACGGCGGCACCTACAAAACCGTTTGAAGCTTCCGGCTCGGCAGAGGGCGGATCGCTCGGCACGGGTTACGGACAGCTGGGCGCCGGTGGCGTTGATGGCCCGCTCGAATGGCGATTGGCGGGCAACTACTATGTGACCGACGGCGTATCGACCTATGCGCCGGGCACAGAAAGAGATGGCTATCAAAACCAAGGCCTCAGCGGTCGCTTGCGCTACAACTTCATGGATAACGTCTCGATCGACCTGCGTGGTCTCTACACACACGCTCATAGCCAGTACGACGGTTTTCCGCCCCCGAATTACACGCTTGCAGACACTTCGGAATACAGCAAGACCGATCAATATGTCGGTTACGCAGGATTGAATTTCGATCTGCTAAATGGGCGTTTTAAAAATCGCGTCGCTTATACTTACACCGACATCGCGCGCGATAATTTCGATCCCACTCAAGCGGTGACAAGCACAACGTTTGAGTCGGTCGGGCGCAACGAGCGCGTCGAATACCAAGGTTCGGTGTCGCTTGCTGAGGGCTGGGACGCCGTGATCGGGGCAGAGCACGAAAGATCCAGCTTTCGCACAGCATCGCCTTCCAGCTTCGCTCCTAATCCACCGTCTGCTGTAGCGAGCACCGGCATCACCAGCGGTTACGCGCAGCTTCAGGGCGAAGTGATCAAAGGTCTGACGCTGACCGGCGGCGTGCGTTACGATGATCACGACACCTTCGGTGGCCGTGCTCTTGGACAATTGGCGGCTGCCTGGGCGTTGAATGACCAGGGCACTGTGTTGCGCGCCAGCTTCGGACAGGGCTTTAAAGCGCCGACGCTTTATCAGCTCTATAGCGATTACGGTAACATCAACCTCCGGCCCGAAGAGGCCAATAGCTGGGACGGCGGCGTTGAGCAGCACTTTATGG
>CAITZE010000280.1 GCA_903896775.1 uncultured bacterium | reverse complement strand
CGTCTTTGGAGCGCCCGCTCCGTAAGGCCAAAATCGCAGCCACAACCGCAAACAGGACGGCAACCCCGGCCAAACTCAGTTCCGCGACGCTCATAAGATGGACAGCCCCATATAATCAGAAACTTACAGGCCCTTCATGGCGGGCTTGCAACTTGAACCTTGCCTAAAGCCTGCCATGATCCCGAACTTAAATGAAAAGGCGTCCCGGAGCTACCGACTGTGCTACGGGCGCTCTCCGCCATTTGGAACCTGCCTTATGTATAAGTTTCTGCCTGCCGCCCCCGTGATGTTCGCTGTGACGTTGTTGATGAGTGCATCCGCGCTTCAAGCCGCCGAGGTTAACGTACCTGCTGCTACCGGCGGCGCGGACGTTACGGTCTACAACAGCGATCTCGCTTTGGTGCGCGAACGCCGCGACTTCCGCCTGCCGGCAGCGTCCGCGCAGCTCGCGTTCTCTGGTGTCAGCGCGCGCATTCAACCGGAAACGGCGCTGCTGGATATCGTTAAAGGCGATCCAGTGAAAGTCAGCGAACAGGCTTTCAGTTTTGACGTGATCACGCCCGAGCGGCTTTTAGAACAGTCGGTGGGTCAAGAGGTCGCGATTTACAACCTCAATCCCGCGACGGGCAAAGAAACCGTCACGCCTGCGCGCGTGTTGAGCACGGCCGGCGGCGTGGTGCTCGACATCGGCGGTAAGATTCACACCACGGTGCCGGGGCGCCTAGTGTTCAACAGCCTACCGCAAGGTCTGCACGCAACGCCGACGCTTCTTTTGAATGTCACCGGTCCGGCCGGCAAGGATACCGAAGCGGAATTCAGCTATCTCACCGGCGGCCTGACCTGGCATGCCGATTACGTGATGCAGTACGACGCCGATGCGGGCCGTATGGATCTGACGGGCTGGGCGACCGTCACCAACACGACGGGTGTGGATTTCAAAGACGCCAAGGTCAAGCTGGTGGCGGGCGATATCAATCGCGTCAACCCGCCACGACCCATGCGCATGATGGAAGCCAAGGCCATGGCCGCGCCGGCCGCTGCGCCGCCCCTTCTGGCGCCGGGTGTCACCGAAGAAGCGCTCGACACCAATCACGTTTATACGATGAGCCATCCGACGACACTGGCCGACAAGGCGACCAAACAACTCGCATTGATGAGCGCCCAAGGCATCGCCGTACGCCGCGAACTGATCGTGCGAAACGAGCAGCCCTACATCTATACCAACACGGTGCGGGGTCCGATCCCAGATACCAAGGCCGAGGCCGAGTTGGTCTTCAAGAACGACGCTAGCGCCAAACTCGGCATGCCGTTGCCGGCGGGCACTGTGCGCGTTTACGGCATGGATGAACAAGGGGCGGCGCAGTTCATCGGCGAGGCCGCCATCGATCACACGCCAACGGGCAATGAAGTGCGGGTCAAGCTCGGCCGGGAGTTCGATGTGCCGGTGACGCGCGAGCAAACCAATTTCGTCAAGGCGTCGGATACCATCAACATCAGCGCCTGGAAAATCAGCGTTAAAAACGCCAAATCCAAGCCCATTAAGATCCGCGTGATCGAACCCATGCCCGAGTCCTGGGAGATCACCAAAGAAAACATTCCCCACAAGTCCAGCACCGCCGGCTCGACCGAATGGCTTCTCGACGTGCCTGCTAAGGGCCAGACCGTGCTGGAATATAACGTGAAGTCGGTGTTCTAACGCAGTTGCCCTTACTTCGGCGTTGACCGCCCCGCCCGGGAGCCTTATTTCACGCAGGAAAGCATAGGCAAGGTCTCCGCGGAAATATCATGGCGCTTCTGGACATCATCGTCGCTCCCGATCCGAGGTTGAAGCGTAAAGCCTCAACCGTCGAACGCGTCGACGCGGCCACCGCTAAACTTATGGCTGATATGCTGGAGACCATGTACGACGCGCCGGGTGTCGGCTTGGCCGCGCCACAGATAGGTGTGCTGAAGCGCATCATTGTCGTTGACCCTGCGCGCGATGACGCGCCGCCCGCACCCATGATGATGGCCAACCCGGAGATTATCTGGTCTTCCGAAGAAACCAAGCTGCACGAAGAAGGCTGTCTGTCGCTGCCGGACGAATACGAGCCGGTGACGCGCCCCGATCGCATCAAAGTGCGCTATGTGGACGAGCACAACGAAATCCGCACCATCGACGCCGACGGTTTGCTGGCGGTGATCATTCAACACGAGATGGACCATCTCGATGGTGTGCTGTTCGTCGATCACATTTCGGGTTTGAAACGCAACATGATCCTGCGCCGACTGACCAAGCAGAAGAAGATGTCCACCTCGGGCAAGCGCCACGCCGTTGAATCCGCGTAAAACATAAAATGCGCATCGTCTTTATGGGGACGCCGGATTTCGCTGTCGCGGCTTTGGCGCGGTTACATCCGTTGCATGAGATTGTTGCCGTTTATACACAACCGCCGCGCCCCGCCGGGCGCGGTCAACAAGATCGCCCCAGCGCCGTGCAGGTGTTTGCACAAGAATACGGTCTCCCTGTGCGCTCGCCGAAAAGTCTCAAGACACCCGAAGTCCAAGCAGCTTTCGCAGAATTGAAGGCCGATGTGGCGGTAGTCGCGGCCTATGGTTTGATTCTGCCGCGAGCGGTGCTCGACATGCCGCGCTTTGGCTGCATCAACATTCACGCATCGTTGCTGCCGCGCTGGCGCGGTGCAGCCCCCATTCAACGCGCCATCCTGGCCGGCGACACATTGAGTGGCGTCACGATCATGCAAATGGAAGCCGGGCTCGATACCGGGCCGATGCTATTGAAGGGCGAGCAGCCGATCACGGATACAACGACAGCTGAGGAGCTGCATGATGCTTTGGCGAAAATCGGCGGCGATCTGATTGTCGACGCGTTGCAGAGCCTTGCCGCAGGAACTTTGAAGGCGACGGCACAGCCGGAGAACGGCGTGATCATGGCGGCTAAGATCGATAAGGCCGAGGCCCATATCGATTTTCATCGCCCGGCGCATGACGTGCTGCGCCATATTCACGGGTTGTCGCCTTTTCCCGGCGCCTGGTTCACCCACGGCGGCGAGCGTATTAAGGTTTTGAAAGCGGAACGGACAAACGGTCATGGCGCATCAGGCATGGTCGTCGACGACCGCCTGACGATAGCTTGCTCCGAAGGAGCCGTGCGTCTTCTTGTCGTACAGCGTGCCGGCAAGGGGCCCATGAGCGCCGAGGTCTTTTTGCGCGGCTATACATTGCCCAAGGCAACCGTCGTCGCCTAAAGTAAGCTGCGGAGAGGGCCAAAGAAGGGGCAAGTCCATGTTTGGACGGCGGCGAAAATCGATTTCGCGGGGCGAGGCGGTCTACCTGTTCTCGCCGACCAAGGATTCGGCCGAAGATTTTTTGACCCTCACTGCCGGTAGTCACAGTTTCCATCGTCCTTGGGTTTACCCGCCGGCGGACATCAGGCACTTCCGCGCTTACCTTGAACGCTTGGCCAACGGTTTTGCACATGGCTTTTTCGTCGCGCGTTGTGATGATGAGTCGCTGGTCGGCGTGATCAACATCAACGACCCCATCATGGGCGGGTTCAAGTCGGCGTCGCTTGGTTACTATGCGGCCGCTTCCTATTCGGGGCGCGGGTATATGACGGAAGGGTTGGCCTTGGTGTTGGATCAGGCTTTCACGGTCCTCGATTTCCACCGCCTCGAAGCCAATGTGCAGCCGGACAACGTTGCCTCGCTGGCTTTGGTGCGGCGCTTAGGTTTTCGCAAAGAGGGCTTCTCGCCGGCATTCTTGAAAGTCGGTGGCGAGTGGCGCGACCACGAACGCTGGGCAATGTTGTCCGAGGAATGGATTGCCGCTCACGCCGAGGATGCGCCAGGCGAAGTCGCCGCCTCCCATATCAGCCATCTCGTCTGATCCGAATTATGCCGCGTTTCAAATTGACGATCGAATACGACGGCTCGCCGTTTGTCGGCTGGCAGCGCCAGGACAATGGGCCCTCAGTTCAAGGCGCTCTGGAAGCCGCCGCGCGCGGGTATTGTCAGGTGGACGTGCTGGTGCAAGGGGCAGGGCGTACAGATGCCGGTGTGCATGCCTATGGTCAAGTGGCTCACCTGGATTTACCGCGCGACGACCGGCCTGAGGTGGTCGCGAATGCGCTGAACGCACACTTGCGGCCGCATCCCATTGCCGTGCTGAAAGCCGAGAAAGTCGGTGACGACTTTCATGCGCGATTCTCCGCGATTGAACGCGGTTATGTTTATCGCATCGTTAGTCGCCGTGCGCCGGCGGTGCTTGAGATCAATCGCGTCTGGTGGGTGGCGTATGAACTCGACGTTGCCGCCATGCATGAAGCCGCACAGGTGCTGGTCGGACGGCACGACTTCACGAGTTTTCGTGCGACCGAATGCCAAGCGGATTCACCTGTCAAAACATTGGACGAAATTGTCGTGACGCGTGAGGGCGAAGCTATCGCCGTGAGAACGCGGGCG
>CAITZE010000279.1 GCA_903896775.1 uncultured bacterium | reverse complement strand
CTGGAAACAGATCAGGTGACGGGCGGCATTGTTTTCGAGTATTCTGGACGAACAGAAGATAGCGGCCGGGAGGGCACGGCTGCCAGACACGAGGCGCCCAGACAAAAGCAAAATGGGGCGCCCAAGAAAAAACCATTCCGTCGCACAAAACATCGTGGACGATGAACGCGACTTTTTTGAAGGCCTGGATTCACGGCGCGATTAAATGCGGTGCGGTGGTGGTGTTGACCGCTGCGCTCAACGCCTGCGCCGTGTTGAATCCGAATGGACAATCGGCTGTTCCTCACCCCGTCATTGTTCAAGATCTCGACGTCAACGTTATGAACGAGGTCTTCGTCAAAGGCTTTGGCGAGATCAAAGACCGAGCCTTCGACGATCCCAATCTCGACCATTTGTTCATGGCGGGCCTTGCGGGCCTGAAGACCATCGATCCCAATCTGCAGGTCAAACCTGTCGAGAATAATCTCAGCGCCTTTTATAAGGGCCGCGAGATCATCGCACTGGGTCCACAATCGAAACCCGATATTTCCGCCTGGAGCTTTACAACACTTCGCACTTTGATTGCCGCGCGCAAAGTGTCGCCGGCCTTAAGGGACGCCGATGAAGAAACGCTTTACAAAGCAATCTTCGCTGGCGCTGTGGGCACAGTCGATGCCTATTCGCATTACAACAATCGCCTCGACGCCGCAGGCTCCAGGTTAGTACGCGAAGGTGTGATCGGGCTCGGTGTGCGCCTGGAACTGGCGGACGACGGCGCGCTGGTGAAAGCTATTGTTAACGATGGCCCTGCGGGCAACGCCGGCCTGAAACTCAACGACATCATTGTGCAAGCCAACGGTGTGACCTTGAAGAACCGTCAGCTTGCCGACGTGCGCCATCGCCTTGACGGCGTTGCCGGCACGACCGTGAACCTTACGGTGGGTCGCACCGGCGAGCGCAATCCTCTGCTCGTCCCAGTCGCGCTCGATCTTGTTGTGCCGGAAACCGTGTCAAACAACGTCAAGGACGGCATTCTTGAACTGGGCATCCACAGTTTTAATCAGCGCACGACTTTGGCGGTTGAAAATGCCGTCACCGAAGCCAAGCGCGACAGCAACCTCAAAGGCATCGTGCTGGATCTGCGCGGCAACACTGGTGGTCTCTTAGACCAGTCCATTGAACTCGCAGATTTGTTTCTCGACAAAGGCACAATCGTCACCCTTTACGGACGTCATACGGGCGCCAATCAATTTTATGCGGCGCAGCCCGGCGATATCGCTGCTGGTTTGCCCATCGCCGTCATCATCGACGGCAAGTCGGCATCGGCCGCCGAAATCACCGCGGCCGCTTTACAGGATAATCACCGCGCCGCCATCATAGGCACGGTCAGCTGGGGCAAAGGTTCGGTGCAAACCATTCAGCGCCTGCCGAACAGTGGCGAGCTGACTTTGACCTGGGCTCATGTGACGACACCCCGAGGTGCAGCCCTGCATGGCCTGGGGCTGATGCCCAATGTCTGCCTGAGCGGCGACCGGGCCTCGGCCACGGAAGTCACGAACCGAACGCTGGCCGCCTGGAGCCGCAACGACGACATTGAGCACCGTTGGCGGACGCCCGGTCGATGACCCCTCGGCCCACGAAGCCTTGCGCGCTGCCTGCCCCGCCGAGACCCGCTCAGGGCGGGCGCTCGACCTGGAGGTCGCACGCCAGATCGTTGGGAATCCCGTGTTACTCGCGCGCGTAATGCCCGACAGCACCTCGGAAACTCCTATAAATCATTGATTTCAATTGGCTTTTTGCATTGCCCCGGCGCTTGACAGCCATTTGGAGCAGTGTATTGTGCGCCGCTCATCGACGGCCTGCCTCAAGGTGGCGCCGCGCAGCAGAATTTAGGGACAGGATACGATCATGGCAAAGCCAGCCACCATCCAGATCAAATTGGAAAGCACGGCGGGCACGGGCTACTACTACGTGACCACAAAGAACCCGCGCAATATCACCGAAAAGATGATCGTGAAGAAGTATGATCCAGTTGTGCGCAAGCACGTGGAATTCAAAGAAGGCAAGATCAAGTAGAATCGCCTTCTCTGCGAATACAAAAAAGCCCGCGATCATCGCGGGCTTTTTTATTGCGTGATGTGCCTGGACTTTAAACCGCCTGCGGTTCCAGGAATCGCGACACGGTCTGCAGAAAGCTCGCGACCGAAATCGGCTTGGCGATATAGCCGTCACATCCGCCGCTGCGGATTTTCTGCTCGTCACCCTTCATGGCGAAGGCCGTGACCGCCACCACCGGGATATTGCACAGATCATCGTCGGCCTTGAGCATCTTGGTGATCTCAAGACCCGAGATCTCGGGCAACTGAATATCCATGAGAATAAGATCGGGCCGGTTTTTGCGCGTCATCTCGATCACAAGCCTGCCGTCTTTGGCTTGCAGCGTATTATAGCCATGCGCCTGCAACAGATCGTTGAACAGCTTCATGTTCAATTCGTTGTCTTCGACGATCAGGATGGTTTTAGGCATCGATTATTTGGCCCCGGCGCGCTCGAAACTGTGCGGAAGAGTGCTCAACCGCAGATTGTTTCGAGTCTAATCGAATATATATGTGTAAATGCGGCGCGACAAGCGATCCCGACCGTCCTGGAAAACCTGTCATTTGTTTAACGGAAAACCACGGTTTTCTGGCCATTTAGCAGGATGCGGCGTTCAGCGTGGTAGCGCACCGCGCGCGACAGCACGACGTTTTCCAGGTCGCGGCCCACGGCGATCATGTCGGCAACACCCTGCGTGTGATCGACCCGTTCAACCGCCTGTTCAATGATCGGCCCTTCATCCAAGCCGTCGGTGACGTAGTGGGCAGTCGCGCCAATGATCTTCACGCCGCGCGTATAAGCCTGCTGATAGGGCTTCGCACCCATGAAGCTCGGCAAAAACGAGTGATGGATATTGATGCAGTGACCCGCGAGGCGCGTTGCTGTTTGCGCGCTCAGAACCTGCATGTAGCGCGCAAGCACGACGAGATCGACGCGCGCATCTTCGACAATCTTCAGCCATGCCGCTTCCTGCGCGGCTTTGCCGCCCGGCGTCAGCGGAAGATAGTGATAGGGAATGCCATGCCATTCAACGATCGAACGCATGTCTTCATGGTTGGAGAACACGCCGACCACGTCGATGGGCATTTGCCCGGCATGCCAGCGATGCAAAAGATCGTGCAGACAGTGGCTGATTTTTGAGACGGCAATCAGCACGCGCAGCTTTTGATCGGCGGGAACGATATCCCACGTCATATTGAAGGGCGCGGCGACAGTAGCGAAGCGCGCGGTAATATCGGCAGGGCTTGCCGCCGAGGGCGTGAAAACCGCGCGCATGAAAAACCGCTGCGTCGCCGGATCGCCGTATTGCGACGACTCATCGATAAAGCAGCTGTTGTCGCGCAAGAATCCCGAAACCGCCGCCACCAATCCCGTGGTGTCGGGGCAAGAGATCGTGAGGATATATTTGCCTGCCGTCGTATTCATGGCCCAGCCTTTAGCACATGGCCGTTTAGGCCAATACCGCAAAATAAAACCGCCCCGCTCGGTGGGAGCGGGGCGGCTGTAGTAGCTATGCGCCAAACCTTACGCTAAGGCGTGACGCGGCAGGGCTTTGGAGGCCGCAGCTTCGAGCGCTTTCGAGGCCGAGACCACCGCCTTTTGTAGCTTATCGAAGGCGCGGTTCTCGATCTGGCGGACACGCTCGCGACTGATACCGTATTCGGCGCCGATCTCCTCAAGCGTGCGCGGGTTATCGACTAACCGGCGTTCTTCGATGGTCCGACGCTCACGTTCGCTCAACGTCGTCAAAGCCTCCCGCAAGAGGCTCGCGCCGAGCTTACGGTCTTGCTTATCCGCCAACGCGGTTTCCTGGCTGGGCTTGTCGTCCACCAGAAGATCCTGACGTTCGGTATCGCCGTCTTCACCCACCAACTGGTTCAGTGACGAGTCCGAGCGCGACAGGCGGCGGTTCATGTCGATGACCTCTTGCGTGGTCACATCCAACCGCTTGGCGATGTTCTGAGCGGCATCCATCGGGATATCGCCCTCTTCATAAATGCCGAGCTTCGCCTTGAGCTTACGCAGGTTGAAGAACAGCTTCTTCTGCGCCGCGACGGTGCCGACTTTCACAAGCG
>CAITZE010000278.1 GCA_903896775.1 uncultured bacterium | reverse complement strand
GAATACGACCTGACCAAGCTCATCTACAACCTCGCGCGCCCTAAGCAGCCCAAAATCGGTCTGATCACTGCGTTGCCGATGGAAGGCAAGATGCCGTCGCCCGAGGAGATGGGCATGACCGGTGGCAGCCCAATCCCACCATGGGCCATTGACGAACAGATCAAAGAGTTCTTCCAGGTTCAGGCACTGGGCGCGGACATTCCGCTGATTCCGGCCGACATCGACATGCTGATGCTCGTGCAGCCGCAAAATCTTTCGCTGCAGACCATGAAGGCCATCGATCAGTTCGTTCTCGGTGGCGGCAAAGTCTTGCTGTTCGTCGATCCCGATGCTGAGTCCGCGGCTCCGCTTGCGGCTATGGGCGGCATGGGTTCCAGTGACAAGGCCGATAAACATGCCCTCGACGGCATCAAACGGCTCATGGCCTCGTGGGGCGTGAAGCTCGTCGAGGACAAAGTCATCGGCGACATCGACAACGCGTTGCGCGTCAATATGGCCACCAATGGACGGCCTGTTGTCAGCGACTACGTCGCGTGGATGAAGTTGCAGAGCCCTAACTTCGATCCCAACGACGCTGTCACGGGTGATTTGAAGGAAATCAATGTCGCCACGCCGGGCGCTTTGGAGCCTGTCGAAGGTGCCACCACCAAGATGACGCCGCTGATTTCCACGGGCCCGCATTCCATGCGGATCGATAGCGATAAGTTCAACGGCATGCCCGACATCGTCGCCTTGTTCCGCGACTTCAAGCCGCAAAACAAGCCCGAAGTGATCGCCGCGCGTATCACCGGCAATATCAAAAGCGCCTTCAACGATCTGCCGCCAAACGCCCTGAAAGAATCAAAGCAACCGATTCAAATCATCGTCGTGGCCGATACCGATCTGATGGTTGACCGCTTCTGGATCGAGACCAGTAGCCAGGCCGGCCAGAAGGTCATTATCCCGACGGCGGATAACGGAAGTTTCGTCAGCAACGCGCTTGAAAACTTGAGCGGTACGCCGGCGCTGTCGTCCTTGCGCGGACGCGGCGTGCAGACCCGGCCGTTCACGCTGCTGGATGACATCCGCCGCGATGCCGAAATCCAGTACCGCGCCAAAGAGCAGAATCTGACCAGCCATCTTGAAGAGCTTGAAAAGAAAGCTCAGGCCATGCAGGTCAAGCATGACAGCACGGGGGCTGAGATCCTCAGCGACGCCGATAAAAAGACCATCGACGGCTATCGCGGTGAAATCTTGTCGACACGTAAGGAATTGCGCGATGTGCAACGTGCTCTGCGCGAGAACATCGAGCGGCTCCAGGCCATGATTACGTTCACGAACATCGGCGGTGTGCCGATCATCTTTGGTCTGATTCTGATCGCAGTCGCGGTCGTGCGTCACCGCCGGCGTCGTCGCCGCGCGACCGACGTATAAGCGCGGGGAGACTTAGAATATGTCCAAGAAATCTTTTATGGCCCTGTGCGCGGCGGCTGCCATTGCTCTGATCCTGGCCGTCACGTCGGTTCTCACTCAGCCGCAGTTTGAAGCTTCTGACAAACAAGGCGCGTTGGCGTTCCCGAACTTGGTTAAAGACGCCGATCGTCTGAAGACCATTGTCATCCGGCATGGCAACGAGACCGTTTCGCTAGATTGGGACGGCAAGCTGTGGCACGCGCGCGAACGCTCGAATTATCTGGCCGACAGCGAGAAAGTGAATCAGCTCATTGTCACGTTGGCACGCATGGTCAAGATCGAAGGCAAGACCAAGCAACCTGACCGCTACTCGCGTCTTGAGGTCGAAGACCCCACCGGCAAAAATGCACAGGGTCGTCAGATCACGCTGCTAGACAATGCTGGCAAAGAGCTTGCCAATGTGATCGTCGGCAAACGCCAGTACAACATGGGCACGCAAACCAGCAATACTTACATTCGGTTGGGTGGCGATCCACAGGTGTGGCTTGCGACCGGCGAATTCACGCCTGAGACGGCTATGAGCTATTGGCTGCAAGGGACTATCGCCGACATCAATCCCGCTATCGTAAAGAGCGTGACAGTGACTCATCCTAACGGCGATAAAGTTGTCGTTGGCCGTGGGTCACCCGGTGCGGCGGATATGGTCGTTGAGAATCTGCCGAAAGGCGCAACGCCGCCGCCGCCGAACACAACGGCAGAATATGCAACTGTCTTGTCAGGCATGAGCCTGGAAGAAGTTGCCCCCGCCGCCGATAAACCGTTCCCTAAAGATAAGATCACTACGGCCGTTATCGAAGGCCAGACCGGATTCCAGGTCACCGTAGAAATCGCTGATATCGACGGCCAGGATTGGATTAAGCTTAAAGGTATTCCGCCGGCTGCGAACAGCAACGGCACGCCCAAGCCTGGTGATTCCGGTGTTGTCGATCTCAGAACCGACTGGAATAAGGTCATCAACGATCTGAACGCGCGGACCGATGGCTGGGTATTTCAGGTGCCAGAATTCCAGATATCGCCGCTCAAAAAGCATATGGCGGATCTTCTCAAAAAGCAGTCAACGCCTGCGATGCCGGGGATGATGCCTGTGATGCCTGCATCTGGCGGTTGAAAAAGCTTACTGCCTATCATAGCTGGTTTTTTTCGAGCTGCCAGTTCACCATCATTCCTCGATCAAGGTGATGGGGGATCAATCGTGGGTAAGCTCGTCCTGCTGCAGGCGTTCTACTGCATCGTCGGCATTCTGTTTTTTGTGCGCGATATGTTCAATCACGTGCTGATGAGCAAAGCCATGATCAATGCGTTTATCTGGCCTTATGCGCAGTGGCCGCTGATGAAGTTTTACGCCTTACAGATGCTCGATCCTGTGATGAGGCTGATCCACTAACGCTGTGTTGCGCGCCAACGTTCGTAGGCTTGGCGCATACGTTCTCGTCGCAGGCGGCAAGCCGGGCAGGGAAGCGCCAACGCCAATCCAACAATTGCGATGATAGCAATAGCCGAAACCGTCAACAGCACGGTCACGGGACAACCGCTCCGTCATCTGCAGGCAGGCTTTTGCGGCGTTCGGCTTCAGCACGGATCGCCACCATAATCTCCTCAATGCGCACGTCGGAAATATCGCCTTCGAGATTGAAGTAGTCTGCGCCTTGGATTTTCAAATTCGGGCCATGCAGGCAGTTGTTCATGCATGGCCCGCGCGTGATGCTGGCAGGAATACGTTCGGCCAGGATCATGCGCTCCAACGCATCGGCCAAGCCACGGCTGCCGCGCCCACCGCAGGAGGGCAGGCGGTCGGTATTCAACCGCTTATTGATGCAAACGCGCACCGTAAACAGCGGCTTTGTGGTGGGAATCCAGTCGCCCTCGATCATGCCCCTGAATGTAAGGTGCCGGGAAAGACCCTGCAATGCGGGTTACGGGTGCAGGGCGGCGCCGGCAGCGATGATGCGGGCCGTCTCGGACCAGAGTTTATAAGGGGCCAAGTCCGCCACAGGCACCCAACGGGCCTCCGCTGCGTCGTCCCCGGCGCGGGGCGCGCCGCTCACCCAATCGGCGCGGTAGTCCACCAAAGTAAGATGACTAGTAACAGCGCCCCCAGACTCCCGAAAGAGGCCATCGACCACATCGATGAGCTTCAAGCCGGTGATGATGACGCCGGTTTCCTCCAGCACTTCACGATGGGCGGCTTGGTGAAGGGTTTCGCCCCATTCCTGCTTGCCGCCCGGCATGCTCCATTCACCTTGACGTGGCGGCCTGCCGCGCTTGATCAAAAGGACTTCAAGCCCGGCTTGACCGGGCCGTAATACGACAACCCCCACACCGACGGTGGGTTTGCGGACGGATTGGTCGTGATGATCGTTGTTCATAGTGGCGGCGGCCTCGCTGAATTGTCATGATGATGCCATGACTGATCCCGTATCACCACCGCCGCTTCCCGCGCAGCCCGTCAATATTCCCTGGCGGCGCTCGTTGCGTATACGCCTCCGCAATTACTTCCTTGCGGGCCTGCTGCTGACCGCGCCTATCGGCATCACATTGTATGTCGCCTATCTGGTGGTGAACTACATCGATACTGCTGTGACCAGCGTGATTCCGGCGCGCTACAACCCAAACACCTACTTACCCTTTGCCGTTCCCGGCCTGGGCATCGTGATCCTGGTTGTGGTTCTGACTCTGCTCGGCTTCCTCACCGCCAACTTCCTCGGCCGGATGATGATCCGCCTCGGCGAGCGCATTGTTGCGCGGCTCCCGATCGTTCGCAGTTTTTACTCGGCGGTCAAACAGATATTCGAAACCGTATTCTCTAAACAGACCCAATCGTTCCGAGAGGTGGTGCTGGTGGAGTATCCGCGCAAAGAAATGTGGGCGCTGGGTCTTGTGATCGCCAAATCCGCGCCGGAGATTCAGAACAAAGCGCCGGAAGAATTGTTCAGTGTATTCATTCCCACGATGTCGTTTACCTCAGGCTATCTGGTGTTCGTGCCGCGCTGCGACATGATCACGCTTGAGATGACGGTGGAAGAGTGTCTGAAGATGGTGGTTTCAGGCGGGATCGTGGTGCCGCCGGTGAAGGCGAAGTTAGCCGGATCGTAGAGTCCTGACCGCATCGTCCTGTTCGAACAGATATAGCAGAGTCCTCAACGCTTCGCCGCGCGGTGTTTCCAGATTGGCATCGCGCGCAATGATGAGTTTGGCGTCGTCGCGGGCCGCGGCGAGCAATTCACCGTGCGCCATAAGATCAGCCATCTTGAATTCCGGTAAGCCGCTTTGGCGCGTGCCAAGTACTTCGCCGCCACCGCGCAATTCCAAATCCTTCTCGGCGATGATAAAGCCATCTTCGGTATCGCGCATGATCTCAAGGCGTGCTTTTGCGGTTTCGGTGAGCGGTGCGACATAAAGCAAAAGGCAGGTGCCGGATTTGCCACCGCGCCCGATGCGTCCGCGCAGCTGGTGAAGTTGGGCAAGGCCAAAGCGCTCAGCGTGTTCGATTACCATAATGGTTGCATCGGGCACATCGACACCGACTTCGATGACTGTGGTTGCCACAAGCACCTGAGCACCACCTTGCGACGTGAAGGCTTCCATCGCGGCGTCTTTCTCGGTGGGCTTCATCTTGCCGTGGATCAGGGCAACCTTAGTTCCCATGATAGCTTTGAGGTGCGCGAAACGTTCCTCGGCTGCTGCGAGATCGATAACCTCGGATTCTTCGACCAATGGGCAAACCCAATAGGCTTTGCCGCCTTTGGCCACCGCGCGCTGGATGCCCGAGACAATTTCATCGAGCCGTTCGAGATTGATGAGGCGTGTATCCACCGGCATGCGGCCCGGCGGCTTTTCATCCAGGCGCGAGACATCCATATCGCCATAGGCGGTGAGGGT
>CAITZE010000277.1 GCA_903896775.1 uncultured bacterium | reverse complement strand
CAGACGCACGGTCGTCATGAATTGGTGGCCGCAGCTTTCGCAATTCCACCAATGACGAATGTCATTGTCGTTAACATGCACGGATGCAGCCGAGGCGAATTGCTGTTCCGCACAGTGAGGACAATTCGGACGCACAAGCTGACCGACATGGAACTCCGCGGAACGCGAGGACAGAGCATTTTTCATGGTTCCTCTCCTCCACCTTCGTTGCTTCAAAAATGTGCTGCTCCGCGCTACGCCGCCGACCCGTGACTTAAAGCGGAGTCGTGCGGCAGGAACATGACGCTGCGATGAAGCCGGCAATGAGATGGAACCGTTCGCAGGTGCGAGACGTTTACACCGGCCAATACGACAACCAATGCAATTCGAGGCCGCTATGAACGACGGTTTTTCATGCACGCGCTGCGACAGCCCTTCCGTCGCGTTCCCCGCTGAACGTCGGGACGAGGCGCACGTCGTATGTCGCAACTGCGGCGCACTGATCGGCACATTGAGCCAGTTTCGCCGCAAGATCGAGCCGCGACATCGGGCTGACATTGTCAGCGGCTGCTGATATTGCGGAAACAATCAAAAGCACCTGTCCGTAAACGCAAATGAACTCTAGGCGCGGGATTGCGCCAACGCGCCGCGCAGCAGAGCCGCGTACAGGCGCTCTTTCAACCCGGCGGGCTTTTCTAGACCCATTCTGGAGAGACAGTCGTTATCGCTACAGGCAGACGACAGCCCGCGTATCGCCAACCCTGCAACCTGCATTGGTGACGCTGTTTTAAGAATTTTCAACGCCGGCAACAATTTCTGTTCCGCATCGGTAAAATCCGTGCCGAATGGGAACGCTGGCAACATGCCCGAATTCCTCGCAGGCCGCAGTGCTTTGGCAATAAACTCCGGCGTGTTATCGCGCCATGCAACTGGAATTTCAAAGCTCTTCTCGATCTTCCCTGCATCCTTGGCACGCGCCAGCAGGCCGTCCTGGAACCGCGCATCTGCAATCGACAGCATCGCTGAAATGACTTCACGATCAGATTTTCCACGCAGGTCTGCAATGCCATATTCGGTAACGATGATATCCCGCAAATGACGCGGAATTGTCGTATGGCCGTAGTTCCAGCGGATGTTCGATTGCGCTTTGCCTTTAGTTACACGATGGCTGCGCAGGGCGATGACCGAGCGCGCACCTTCAAGCGCGAAGCCTTGCGAGATAAAATTATACTGCCCTCCGACACCGCTAACGACCTGTCCGTTTTCAAGCCCGTCCGAAACGACATCGCCCAGCAACGTCGCCATCATGGTATCGTTGATGAAACGCGCGTTAACGCGCTCTGCCCGCTTCTTTTCCTCGTCGCCATAGAGTTCGTTGACATACGAAATCGCGGTCATGCTGAATTTTTCGCGCTCGCTTTCGGGCATCTCGCGCAAGGTCCGGTAGAACGCTCGCGACCCGAGGAAGAAGCCACCATGCAGCACCGCACCGGCGACTTCGCGTTTGAGCACCCCGGCACGATAAAGATCGAGTAACCCCTCCACGAACATTTCGGTACAACCATAAAGGCCGATATCGAATATGCCCGTATGATCAATCTGCGGCGTGACCGCCCGCGCATTCAGATTGGCGAGCAGCTTTTTAAATTCCGCATTGTTGCGGTGGCGCAGCGTCAGCGCATGCGCGACGGCATCGCCCGAAGATCCAATGCCGATCTGCAGCGTGCCGCCATCGGCTATCGTTCGGGCGGCATGCAAACCCGCCGCATAATCCGCTAATTCGACTGGCTCGCGTGGCGGCGCGAACAGCGGATAGTCCGCTGCCGGACCTTCAAAAGTAAAATCCAGCTCTCCAGTCAAAACCTGCGCATCGCCACCCATGAACGGCAGCTCGGTATTCATCTCGCCGGCGAATACGAATTTAGCCTTGCCTGACCGGCGCAGCTTTAAGAGATCCGCGGTGATGTCCGGATTGCAACTGATGCTGACGGCGCCATCGCGCTCCGGCGTGACCAATTGCGCGACGACGTTAACGCCGATATCGAGCAGGTAGCGTAGCGCATGCGTATAGTTCGCAGAGATGTAATTTTGCTGCGCCAGCCCGATACCGAGCCAGCTACCGGCCAGAAAGAAAAATTCGTTGATCTTGATATTCGCGGGCAGATTTCCGGAACGGATCGCCGCGACATAGCTCAATTCCGGGTAATCTTTGAACAGGCGCTCTGATAAAGGCCCCACAAAACGCCGCTCAAGATCTTGCCGGGCGCGAGGCTTCTCAAGCGTCAGCGCGGTGAAGATGTGCAGGTTGATTCCGGGGTCCGCCATCGCGCGCGCAAAAAGGGCGTTGGCGATGCGATTAGCCTTGCCAAGACCAAGCGGCAAGCCCAGCACGATATTCCTGCCGACGCGTTCAATAACGGTATCGGCCAGAAGGTCGGCGGACTGAAAGCGTTGCAGCGTGCTGGTCATGGCGGGGGTTTATCAAACCCGCCCCTGAATCGGGGCGCGTACCTACCCTAGCTACGCCCCACCGCGCTGTCGATCACGCCTTCTGGCTGGCGCGGCCTTCGTAAAGATCACGACCTTCGACCAGTGCGCGGATTTTGCCATCCGCGATATTGCGCTTGAGCATCCAGAACCCGCAATCCGGGTGGATATAGGTGACACGTCCCTGGCCCACTACCGCCTCGGCACGCTCAATCGCTCGCGCAATCGTATCCGCGCTTTCGATCTCCGTCAGCTTCACATCGACGACGCCGAGACCAAGGCCGATTTTCGGGTCCAGATCGCGAAAGACGGCCAGTTCCTCTGCCGGACGATGGGCCGTCTCCATGACGATGTGGTCACACTTGAGCGCATTGAGATAGTTCATCAGCTTACCCCATGTGCCCTTCTGGATCGACTGACCGCCGTAATTGCCAAAGCACAGATGCACTGATGGCGTAGTCTTCACCGCCGCCAGCACGCGATTGATCGATGCCGCCGCCCATTCCCACTCATCGGGAGCGCCCGGCAAGTTGGCCTCATCGATCTGAATGACTTCGGCATCGATGTGCCTGACTTGTTCGGCAAGCGCATCGGCGATCGCCATCGCAAGGTCGGGCAGATTTTTGTAGTGGCGGTCGAGCAATGTCTTGGCCAGCATGTGCGGCCCGGTCAGTGTGAACTTGAACGGCTTGGAGGCGAGCCGCCGCGCCCGCGCGCAGGCTTGCGGCAGATCGAGCGTACCGGCACTGATCGGGCCATCGACCACCGCGGGCGGACGTGTGCGAAAGCCCATGCCGCGCTGGGCGCGATAATTCACCAGCTCGTCGAACCGGATTGCGGTACGGATACCGGCCATCGGCTTTACGAAATATTCGATCATGCCGTTGGTTTCGGGATGATTGAGGTCGAAGCGTGACAATTCGCCATCACAGACTACGTCGATCCCAGCTTTTTCCTGCGTATGGATGACCGCGCGCGTAGCATCAATCAGCGCCTGCTCGGACGGCAGTGCAACAAGCCAATCCAGCATCGGATAGGAGCCGACGACCGTGGTTTTGATCCTGGGTTGCTGCACCATTTGTTCCCTCACCGTCTTGCCTGCTGCCGCAGCATGCCCTTAGTATCCAACTGGTTACTTATAGCCCGGCTTCATGGGCGCTGCCAATCGAACGTCAGGATCAAATGTCGTCAT
>CAITZE010000276.1 GCA_903896775.1 uncultured bacterium | reverse complement strand
TGCTTTCCGGGGGCGGGCACTGTATCCGTCACGCCCTTTTCAGAGGCCCTGGGTTCCCCAGGTCTCCCGCTGGGCGCCCAGGTGGTGGAATTGGTAGACGCTCTGGCTTCAGGTGCCAGTGTCCGCAAGGACGTGAAGGTTCGAGTCCTTTCCTGGGCACCACGCGCTTACGCTTAGTTTTTCGTTATGCGAGCGTAGCGAGATTACGAAAACGAGCGCCCGTCGAGCCCACGGGACGAGATGGGCCGTGCCGCAAACTCCTCATACGCTCCACACCGCCTCAATGCGACTATTGAGCTGCGCTGGCGTTGTACCTCCTCACAACAAGGAGAACGTCATGGCTGACTTAAATCAAATCCGTCCACATGCCGAGGTGATCGGCGCCGACGGCGTACATGTCGGTACCGTAGACCACGTTGACGGCACGCGCCTAAAGCTGACCAAAAAAGACTCGAGCGATGATCATCACCACTATATCGACGGCGGCCTGATCGCGGATATCGAGAACGGTACCGTGCGTCTATCGGCCAATGCGGATGTCGCCATCACACTGGAAGACGGCAAATAGCGCACTTTTCTCCGGGAGGGGGCGGCGGCTCGAAGGCCTTGCCGCCCGCTTCGCCGCATTCATACTAAATTCCGAGAGCGGCTGTCACCGCTTGGTCTCTGGGAACGCGTACAGTCCATGTGGTGCCGGGATTCGACGTCATCGCCCCTGACGTTACAGCTACAGTGCCACGCACCTGTTCAACGAGTCGGCGCACCAGCCCAAGGCCGCGCTGCTTATTTTGCATATTGGGTTCGAAGCCGGTTCCATTATCGCTCACCACGATTGTCGCCAGATCGTCTGCCAAAGCGCCGGCTTCGAGCGACACAGTCGTTGAGCCGTCGCCGATGGATTTGCGCGGGGCGAGACTCACTATCATCGTGCAAATCCCAAAATAGAATGCTCGTATGTCCAATAACGGAAGACTTATTACAGGCGCGCCTATGATTACGAGAATCGTGTTTCTCTTCTTCGCGTTGTTTGCGGCGTTGCCGGCTGCTGCTGCGTCGCCTGATGCCAAGGCTAACGCAAAACACTCAGTTGCGTCCTCCGACAAAAAGGACGTGCTGTTCATTGACCTTAAATTTGGCCGCATTCTCATCAAAATGCATCCCGAGCTGGCTCCGCAGCATGTCGCGCGAATCAAACAACTTGCTGGTCTGGGCTACTACAACGGTCTGCCATGGTTCCGCGTCATTGACGGATTTATGGCTCAAACCGGCGGCCCCTATGGCGGCGGCGGAAGTGGGCAGACGATTCCGGCCGAGATCAATGCGGGGCCGATGAAGCGCGGCGGTGTCTTCATGTCGCATGGGAAGGATATAAACTCCGCCGATAGCCAGTTCTTCATCCTGCTTGCCGACTCTCCCCATATCAAAGGCCAGTTCACATATTGGGGCGAAGTCATCTCGGGCATGGACGTGGTTGATCAGATAACAACAGGGAACGCGTTCGATAATGGAAGAGTTGAGCATCCCGACAGAATTATGAAGATGGGCCTCCTCTCCACCGAATAGCCGCAGGCACAGACCGGAATCTTCGCAGACTGTCGCGCTTGGACGCGCGTCACTGTTTAGAGAGCGCTGCAATCAACCTATTTGCATCATCCACTACGAACACGCCGATCTGTTGGCCAGGGGCTAAGGCCGTGTAGCTCATGAAACGCCGCGATTTCCTAAGGCACACTCGTTTCCGGCATACGCTCGGCCCCGGCTTCCAGTTGAACGCCGAAGGTATTGGCCACCATCGCCACCATGCGATAACCGGCAGCGGCAACCATGAGATCGAGGATCTGGCGGTTGTCGTAATTCGCCGCGAGCGCTGCCCATGTTGCATCAGAGATTTTATCGGCGGCGTAAATATCATCTACGGCATTCAGTAGCGCGGTTTCTTTCGCGCTAAAGCCCATCACGGGCCCGGGCGATGACAGGCGTTTGATCTCATCGTCTGAAACGCCAGCGCGCCGGGCACCGGGGGCATGTTCGGCCCACGGATAAGGCCCGTCGGTCAGCGTGGCGATGCGGACAATGATCATTTCCTTCTCGCGCTGGGCGAGCGTGGTCTTGCCGTTGATATGGCCGGATTGGAGCTGACGCGGCGCATAGAGTTTCGGATTGTGCGCGAAGGTGCGATAGAGCGCGATGATGCGCCGGCCCGAGCCACTGGGATCAAGCATTTTGCGTACGTCCGGCGTCCATTCCGCGGGCTCCAGCGCCGAGATACGCGCGGCCGTCAGGAATTCGTGTCTGCGCGGACCGGTGGGGCGCGATCCTTTAGCGGGAAGGCGCGCCGTGTGTCCGGCGTCGGGCGCAACATCTACGCTGTTATAGATCGTGGCAAATTGCGTAGACTCGGTGACCGTAAAGGTCGCATCCATCAGATGATCGATGTCGAATTTGGTCGCCAGCGTGTTCCAGGTCGGTGTGCTCACAAAAGAGGCCTGATGCAGCTCGTCGGCGGCGCGCAATAACGCGGCTTCGAAAGGATCCCAACCTTTTGCGTCGGGGCCGAGAGCTATGCGTGCAATTTCGCCTTCGGAGATTCCCGCAGCCTTGGCGCGCGGCACGTGATCGGCCCAGAGGTATTGGGACGAACAAAGCCATGCGGTGCGCAGGATCAGCAGTTCGCGCTGGCGCGGTGTAAGCGAAGAGTCCGCGAGGATGTAACTGGCGAAGGGGAAGGTGCCACGCACCATTTCCGGATGATTGAGGAAGGTGCCAAGGGCATTGCCGCGCGGGCCGTTTGGAAACTGTGCGGCCAGATCGCGCTGTTCAGAGGTCCAAGTGCTTTCAGGCACAGGCGCGATTTTTGGCGAAAATTTTTCGGCGGCAAAAGCGCTCGCGGCGCTCAAAACAACAGCCGCGCATAAAAGCATGATCCGTCGCATTGCAAACCTCCCCCTGCTATCCCCTTTGTGCGATCCTCCCCATTGGACGCGCCGCGAAGCTTACATCAATTGTGCCCGGTGCAGTTAATGCTTACGCGCATTTAGCGATCACGTTTAAGACCCGCGCGGCGCAGCCAGGCCTCTAATGAACCTGCATCGCGTTGATCAGTGGCAAAGCCAACCACGCCGTCGGGCCTCACGGCGAACAACGCGCCTGCGCCTGGCTCCCACGCCGCCGCCGCATGACCGGCAGAGTCCGTGAAGGTGCGGACCTTGCCGCCCGTAGATGTCTCCGTCCCGGCGCTTACCACGCAGACCGCGCGCACGGCGTCACTTGCAATTGTGTTCAGCACCGACGTCCATGTATTTCCGAAGGCCAGCACTGTCGCTTGCGGGCCGCGGAAGACATCGAACAGGCGGTGCGATTGACCGTCGCGATCATGTAGTTCAGTTGCGTCGGGCGCGCGGTCACCGGCCCGCACACGGCCCGGTGCCGAACGCAGCTCAAGCGACAGCGGCGATTCACGATAGTTGATGCCGAGCTGAAAGGTGTCCTCGTCGCGGGCCAGCATGCCTTTGGTGGCCGAAGATACCGCAGTCGCCGCCAGCCGCGTTGAAAGCTCCAGAACGTGGCGCGCCACGGGAAGGCGCTCTGCCTCGTAAGTATCGAGCAGGGCTTCGTCGGCGCCCTGCTGCACGGCGGCGAGCTTCCAGCCCAGATTGAAGGCGTCTTGGATGCCGG
>CAITZE010000275.1 GCA_903896775.1 uncultured bacterium | reverse complement strand
TAAAAGTTTCACGCGCATATTATTGACACCGTTTCCAAAAGGACGTGCGACACACAAATTCTATCCGCTGTTCTTTCCTGCGCGGTCCGCGAGCCAGGGAAGGGGATTGATGGGTTGTCCATCACGACGCAACTCAACGTATAGCGCGGGTGCGCCCTCGTTCTCCATTACGCCGACGGGTTCGCCGGCGAGAACACGTTGTCCAACACGCGCGTCAATGTGTCCCATACCAGCCAGAAGGGTATGATATCCCTCGCTATGTTCGATGATCAAGAGTTGGCCGTAACCGCGAAACGGTCCGGCGAAGGCCACAATTCCATCGAAGGGCGCGACCACCTGGGCACCGGCGCGACTGGTGATCGTGATGCCTTTTGCCAATAAACCAGCATCCCCCGGCGTTTGGGGAGCCGCGCCGTATTTGCCGGTCAGGCTGCCGGCTACCGGGAAAGGCATCGTGCCCCGGGCCTTGGCGAAGGAGCGGGTTACAGATTCTTCATCGCCTGGGGGTGACGGGGATGCGCCTTGGGGCGTGGTTTGGGAGGCAGAAGGCAGAGCGGCCAGCTGTTTTTCCGCGTTGGACGAGGCGGGACTCGGGGTCACACCCGGCGGCGCTTTGAGGATAATGGTCTCAGCGCCGCCCGGCGCCTTGGTGTCAGTTTTGGCATCGGCCTTGGCGGCGAGTTTACGTTCCTTATCTTGTGCGAGGGCGTCTGCCTTTTGCGCGGCCAACTTGCGCTCTTCACCTTCGCGGCGGACTTTCTCCTCCGCGAGCTTGCCGAACAGCGCCCGCAGGTCGTCGGCCTCGCGGGCGATCTTACTCATGCGTTGATCGGCGTCTTCGCCGCGCGCCAACAGCACGTCGTGTTTATCGGCTTTCTCGTGAGCGAGTGCATCGAGCCGGTTGTGCTTTTGCACGAGATCGGCAGCGCCGGCGGCAGCCTGTTCTTTGCGCTCAACGATTTCGGCGCGTACGCGGTAAAGCTCTTTGAGTTCGCCTTGCAATGACGCCGACGATTGTTGGATCTCCGGGATCGCCGCGCGCAAAAGAATAGCGCTCCGCACCGCATCGGAGGGTGCCAGCGGAGTCAACGTCAGCGCATCGGAAGGGCGCAAGGCCAGGCGTTCGAGGGCCAGCAGCACGTCCACCATCTGCGCATCGCGGCGGCCAAGGGTTTGCGTCATACCTTTGCCGTCGGCTTCGAGGTCGGCGATGCGCTGCTCAAGCAGCGTCAACGAATGCTCCTGATCTTGAATCTCCTTCGCCGTCGCGATCATGTCGGCGCGGATAGCATCGAGCGCGCGCGCCGATGTGTCGACCTGGGATCTCAGCTGATCGCGCTCGGCTTGAGTCTGCTGAAGCTGCTTCTCAAGCGCTTTGAGTTTTGTGGTGTCGGAGGCGTCTTGCGCGCGCGCCGCGGACAGAACAGCCGGCGCTGCAATCAGCGCCGCGAAAATAAGTGCGCGAAGCTCACGCCTTGGCACGTATCTCGCCCGCCTGCGTTTGCATCAGCGAATGACCTGTCATCTCTTTTGGCTGCGGCAGTCCCAAAAGATCGAGCACCGTCGGCGCAAGATCGGCCAGGCGACCATTGTTGAGATGCGTCGCATTCGCCGGTCCGTTGACCAGCACGACAGGCACGCTGCCGACCGTGTGCTGTGTGTGAGGCTCGTGTGTTTTGGGGTCACGCATCATTTCCAGATTGCCGTGATCGGCCGAAACCAACAACACGCCACCGCTCGACTTAACCGCTGTTTCCAAGCGGTTTAGGCATTCGTCGATTGTCTCGGCCGCCTTTATCGCGGCAGCGAGAATGCCGGTGTGGCCGACCATATCGCCGTTGGCGTAATTGACGACGATGACATCGAAACGCCCGTGTTCGATGGCGTCGACGATTTTATCGGTGACGTCTTTGGCGGACATTTCGGGCTGAAGATCATAGGTCGCGACTTTGGGGCTCGGCACCATGATGCGTTCTTCGCCAGGAAACTCTTTCTCGAGCCCGCCGTTGAAGAAGAATGTCACATGCGCGTATTTCTCGGTCTCGGCAATGCGCAGCTGCTTCAAGCCGGCTTTGCTGACGAGTTCGCCAAGCATGTTAGTGGCTTGCTCGGATTTGAACATCACTGACATGAAAGCGTTGTGATCGGTAGAATATTCGGTGAGGCCGGCGGCGGCGGCGAATTTAATCGCGCGCGAACGGGCAAAGCCTTTGAAGCTTGGATCCAACAGCGCACTTAAAATCTGGCGAGCGCGGTCAGCGCGGAAATTGCCCATCAACACGCCGTCGCCGTCCTTCATGCCGCTGTAGCCGTCGATCAC
>CAITZE010000274.1 GCA_903896775.1 uncultured bacterium | reverse complement strand
GTCCGGCGCGGCGACCGTGTTGTCACAAATGGCGGCATCATCGGCCTTGTGACCAAAGTCACCGACGACCGCGAGCTGACCGTTGAGATCGCCGAAAACGTCCGGGTCAAAGTCATGCGGGATATGATTTCCAGCGTCATCAGCAAAACCGAGCCGGTGGCCAGCGAAAAAGTTGAAGCCGACGGTAACAAATAAACCCGATTTGGGTTTCGAGGATGGGGCCGTGAGCCCTGTCCGCGCATAGGGATTGAACGCGCGTCATGCTGCAATTCAGCTTCACGAAAGTCATTATGGTCTGCGCCGTCGTATTGGCGTCGATCTTCTTTGCGCTGCCAAACATGTTGCCGTCTTCGGTCGTGAAAGATTTCCCGCATTGGTGGCAGCCGGTCAATCTCGGGCTTGATTTGCGCGGGGGTTCTTATCTGCTGCTGGAAGTAGATACCTCAGCGGTCGGCAAAGAGCAGCTTGCGGATCTGGAAGAGACATCGCGCTCGGCCCTGCGCGATGCGAAGATCGCTTATCGCACCATCGGGCAAGCAGATGGCACCGTATTCGTTGTGGTCAACGATGCGAAGGACTTGAACGCTGCGCACGATGCCATCACCAAAGTCATTACGGGAATGGACATCACGACGCAGGGCGAAGACCGCATTCGCATCGTTGTTCCCGACCGCGTCAAACGCGAGCGCGAAGTGGCTGCCGTCAGCCAGTCGCTTGAAATCGTGCGTCGCCGTATAGACGAATTCGGCACAAGCGAACCCTCGATCCAACGCCAAGGCAATGACCGCATCTTGGTCGAACTGCCGGGCTTGGCGGACCCCACGCGGGTAAAGACGCTGCTTGGTCAGACGGCGAAAATGGATTTCCATATTCTGGAGCCAAACGCCACATCGACCAATCCGCGCGATTTACCGCCGGGCGCTGAGTTACTTCAGGGCTCGGGCGAATACGCCGGCCAGACATTTGTCGTACGCCGTCGCGTCGAAGTCAGTGGCGAGCGCCTGATAGATGCGCAGCCTTCGTTCCAAGATGGCGCGCCGGTCGTTAGCTTCCGCTTCGATACCGCCGGCGGAAAACGCTTTGCGCAAGTTACATCGGCCAACGTCGGTGGTCATCTTGCCGTTGTGCTGGACAACAAAGTCATTACGGCGCCAGTACTGAAAGGCCCCATCCTTGGCGGTAGCGGTATTATCGAAGGCGGGTTCACAGTCGAGAGAGCTCGGGATCTCGCGCTTATTCTCCGTGCTGGTGCGCTGCCCGCGCCGCTCAATGTGATCGAAGAACGCTCTATCGGCCCCGGATTGGGGGCGGACTCAATTAAAGCCGGCGCTACAGCGGCCATCGTCGGCGGCGGCTTGGTCGTTATCTTCATGATTATCGCCTATCACACCTTCGGCTTGTTCGCGGTGTTCGGCCAGCTGTTCCACATGCTGACACTGTTTGCATTCTTGAGCCTTGTCGGCGGAACACTGACTTTGCCCGGCATCGCTGGTGTGGTGCTGTCACTTGGTATCGCCGTCGATGCCAACGTGCTGATCTATGAGCGTATGCGCGAGGAATTCAATTCGGGCCGCACGTTGATGAACTCGCTGACGTCGGGATTCCAAAACGCCTTCGCGACGATTTTCGACGCCAACCTCACCACCTTCATTGCTGCGGCGATTCTCTACTTCCTCGGTAGCGGCCCAATCAAAGGCTTTGCCGTGACTCTCGCGGTTGGCATCGGCACATCGATGTTCTCGGCGGTAATGATCACGCGCATGCAGGTTTGGATGTGGTACCGCGCTGCCAAGCGCACAGCCTTGCCCATATAAGCGGAGCGATTTCTGATGAAGTCCCTGATGCAACCTATTCTTCGCTATATGCCCCACGAGTTCCGTTGGGACGTCGTCGGAACGCGGTTCTTTTGGTACATCTTCACGGCCATTCTGATCATCTTGTCGTTGGGTTCGATCGCGACGCGCGGTTTTAACCTTGGCATCGATTTCGCCGGCGGCGTCCTGATGGAGGCGCGCGCCGAGAATGTTGTTGATCTCAGCAAATTGCGTGGGGATCTCAATGGTCTCAGCCTCGGCGAGATCAACATCACCTCCTTCGGCGATACCGGCAAAGACGTCATGATCCGCGTGCCGCAGCAAGCAGGCGGCGATGCCGCGCAGAACGTCGCGCTGAAAAAAGTGCAGGCTTCGCTGGGCAGTGGCTATGAAATCCGCCGTACAGAAGTCGTCGGCCCGAAGGTTGGCGCGGAATTGATCATCAGCGGCGCGCTCGCAGTTGCCCTGGCGGTTATCGCCATTGCGATTTACGTCTGGTTCCGCTTTGAGTGGCAGTTCGCCTTAGGCACATGTCTTGCGCTGTGTAGCGACGTCATCACGACGCTGGGCGTGTTTTCGCTCTTCCAGATGAACTTCGATCTCACCACCGTTGCGGCCGTGCTGACCATCGCCGGTTATTCGGTCAACGATTCCATCGTTGTCTATGACCGTGTGCGCGAAATGCTGCGCAAATACAAAAAAATGCCGCTGCCAGAACTGCTCAATTTGTCGGTCAACCGCGTTCTGCCGCGAACCCTGCTGACGGTGTTCACGGTGTTCCTGACCGTCGTCGCCTTGCTGATTTTCGGCGGTCAAACTCTGTTTGGTTTCAGCATCGCTATGCTGTGGGGCTTGTTCGTCGGTACCTTCTCGAGCATCCGGGTCGGCATGCCTGTGCTGCTGTATCTCGATCTGCGCCGCGATGAAATCTTCGGCGGTGCGCCGGGAGCGGTCGAAGGCAAAGCTGCTCCAGCGCGGTAATTCTGGTCCGAGGCGCTGAATTTTGAAACTCACGCGCCAATCCGCAACCGATCGTCAAGTCATCCAGAGTTACGGCAATGGCGGCTTCCGCGTGTCCGGCGCCACCTTCCAAGGTTCGGTGATTGTCACAGCCGCGGGCGTTACGCCGTGGCCGGTTGCATCAATGGAGACGCTTACCGTTGATGCCTTCCAGCCGTTGATCGCTCTTGCAGGCACGCTTGATGTTTGTTTGCTGGGCTGCGGCACGCATATGCAGCCGTTACCGCGCGACATTCGCACCGCCCTGAAGGATGCAGGGCTCACGGTCGATCCCATGGATACAGGGGCGGCTTGCAGGACCTACAATGTCCTCACAGGCGAGGGCCGGGCCGTTGCTGTCGCGCTGATCGCGATTTAGCACAAAAGAAAACGGCAGCCTCTCGGCTGCCGTTTTGTATCAAGCAATGAAGCCTGTTTAGCCAACGTGAGACTGTGCGGCCATGCAGAGCAGCATGGGTAACGACAGCAACGTATTCGTACGCGAGAACAACATAGCGGTACGAGCGGCTCTGGCTTTATCGGCCGGTTCGACTTGTACAATGCCGAGGGCTTTCTTCTGGTTGGGCCAGATGAT
>CAITZE010000273.1 GCA_903896775.1 uncultured bacterium | reverse complement strand
TCGAAGAGAAGCCGGTGCCGTAGTCGTCGATCGACAGACCGAAACCCTTCATGCGCAAGCGGGCCAGTGTTTCCAGCGAATGACCGAGGTCGGTCATAGCGACGGTTTCGGTAACTTCGATGGTGAAAGATTCAGGGTGTAAGCCGGCGGCGGCCGCCATGCGCGACAGTTTGTCGGGCAGCGTGGTGTCCCTGAGCGAGTCCACCGAAAGGTTAAAAGCGACGGATGTGTCCAAGCCTTGTTTGTGCCATTCCGCGCAGTCAGCCAGCGCCTTCTCGACCAAAGTAAACGTAACTTCGGAAATCAGGCCGTTGGCTTCCATCACCGGAATAAAGGCGCCGGGCTGAATGATCCCCAGCTTCGGGTGCCGCCAGCGCATCAGCGCCTCGACGCCCGCGAGCTTGCAGTTATGCATAAAGACTTTGGGCTGGAAGAAAGGCTCGAACTGCCCCTCCAGAATGGCTTCCCGGATCTCGCCGACCGGCATCGACTTGGTTTGCGGCCGGGGCGGGATCAGGCTTTGCCCGAAATGCCGCAGGATCAGCGGCAGCAGTTTGCCCTCGGACAACGGTTTTTCCACCGCGCCGACAATGCGAGAGAGGCACGGCGCGATGTCGGGCCACAGCACAGCATCTCCGCAAGACTTTTGCGCTTTGAGAATGCTGCCGGTGCCGGCGTTATAAGAGGCAAGCGCCAGATCGTGTTTGTCGAGGGGCGCACGCTCCTGCGCCTGCCAGGTCTCGCGCAACCGCGCCATGTACCAGGCCCCGCCTTCGATCGCATACGCCGCATCGCGCCGTGAGAGGGTCTTGGGCCAGCCCAGTGCCCCGATGGCTTCTTGCCAGGTCGGCTCCATGAACTGCGCGATGCCTTCAGCACCTGTACCAGACCGCGCCGCGGGATCGAGGTGGGATTCCTGCCAGTACTGCGCCTTCAATAATTTCCACAACGGAAGATCGGGCCACCATTTAGTGACACTCGTGCGGATAGCGGCGTCGTATTGCCTAGGGAATTCAGCCGAGCCCGCTTTAACCGAGGATATAGGCGAGAGCCAGAATGCCAGCCAAAAGCAAAGCAGTGACCGGCCAGACATCGCCCTCGCCCGCGCGCTTCTCGATGGCATCGACGGCTCCGCGGATATTCAAACCGATGGCCCGCTCACCAACGGCGACGACAAAAGCGGCAACGCTCGCGACCAACACAATGCGCACAGCTAGATGCAGAAAGCTGGAGAGGGTGAAGGTGTCCATGTGACGTCCGATAGGATTAAGCCACCGTCCACTTACGAATAGCATCGAGCGGATAATAGTGCGTCTGGCCCGGCGCTTTGATTTCCAGAACGTCCTCGAAAATCACAGCCCAGTCTTTGGAATCTGCCAGCGCATGAACCTCGGGCTCGCCTTTGCCCAGATGCACCGTGACCGTCACCGGCTTAAGTTTTGACGGCGCGCCGGCGTGGGGGGCCATGAAGCTTTCTCCGAAACTTCTCGGCGAGCGTCGCCATGGTGATGAAGCTGTAGTCCTGCACATGGCCGTGCTGGATCGCGAGATCGACAATACCGTAAGACCAACCAGTCACGGAATGCCGCGCGAAATCTTCCATATGATTGTCGGGTAGCGCGCAGCCCGCGTTGATGATCTGGATGGAATTATTGCCGCCGATCTTGGGCGCGCGGTGATGGCGATGCACATGGGAGTGGCCCAGCACGAGGTCATGCAAAGCATCGTTGGCGATATCCTGCTCCGGCGCTTTGCCGCCGTAGGTGCGCCCTAATTGATTGAGCGTGGTGTGCGCAAACCCCACGCCGCCGTAGAGCGTGACCTGGCCGTAAGGCGAGAAGCTCCACTGATGGCGTGCGAAAGTTTCCTGCAACGCGTGCCGCATCATACCGGTGACGGGAGGTGCTGTGCGCTCGAAGCGGTAAAGCCGCGCTTCATGATTACCCAGCGTGCAATGACGTTCCGCGCCAATGATATTGAGCGTGCCCAGCGCTTCGTCGAACGAGGCCATATCGGCCATGAAACTCGGCTTGCCGTCGGCATCGATGGCGTGGGTACTGAGGCTATTCAGCGTCGCGAAGTCGCCGATCTGCACCACCACATCGGGGCGAATGGTACGGATATAGCGCCCGATCTGCGCAAAGCGCGATTTGTCGGGAATATGCGGCGCGTCGTGCGCATCGCCGATACAGACGATCCGGATCTTCTCCGACCGCCGTGCATTATCGACCCGCACCGTAAAGTGCGGTTTGAAGGGAACGGTGCGCGCATCGTTATGTTTGAAGGATTGCCGTGAACACGTCCCCGCTTGCCTCCCCCCCGCTTCCTTCTAGCGTCGCCGATTTGCAGAAGCTCGGCACAGCCTTGAACGGAGAACGCCGCTACGCCGAGGCCATCGCGGTTTATCGCAAGCTCCTCGCACTGCAGCCCGATCACGGTCAGGCGCTCGCGATGCTGGGGCACCTTCTGTTTCAGCTCGATCAATTTGCCGAAGCCGGTGACGTGCTGGAACGTTCTCTCAACTCTAATCCGCATCACATCAATCAACTTGGCTTAACGGCGCTCTCGAAGAAGTTCGTAGGACTTCCCTACCAGCATTTTCTCACCCACATCTTAGAAGTGCCCGCGCGCAAGCCACCGCGCGATATTCTCACCCAGATGTGGGCTGCCCTTCTGCTCGATCAGCCGGAGCTCGCATTCTCGTTCCGGATCGAGGGACTCAACATCATGGACTGGGCCGACATGGCCGCGCTTTACCGCGCGTCTGATCTTCAGGCCAAGATTCAAACCCACTTCTCGGCCGCTGTTGGTGGATTCCCGGCCGGCACACGCCCCCTCATCTTTGCCGGCGGCGACGGGATTTATGCCGCGCGCTTTGCGCACGATCTGATTTCCTCGGCCCTCGCCAACAGTCCCGGTTGCGATTTCCACCTGCATGTCATGAACCCGGGTGCTTATAACCCGGCCGAAGCGTTGGCCGCTTTCCCGAAAGACCGCCTGTCCTGGTCGACGGAAGAGATGGGGCCGGTGAACAAGATTCTTTATTCACCGCGCCGTTTCATCCGCATGTCGCAGTTCGTTGCGCGGACGCCGCGCACCCTCATCCTGGTCGACACCGACAGCGTGATTAATGGCGATATCGTCGGCGCGCTGCCCGCGAAATTCGATGTGGTGGTCTGTGACCGGCCCGACCAAGTCTGGGCGCATCAAATGGTCAATGGCGGATTTCTGGCGGTCGCTCCCAGCGGCAAAGACTTCCTAGACTTTCTGGCCGCTTACATTCTGCATTTCGAAAGCCGCGGCGAGGCCAAATGGTTCGACGATCAATTTGGCATCGTCACGACGCGCGAATGGTTCCGCCGCAATGTGCCCGGGATGTCGATCATCAACGCCCCGCGCAACATGATGGACCTCAAAGCCGAGCGCGACCCCAACAGCCTGATCTGGCACTTCAAGGGGCCGAAATAACGGCCCGATAAGCCGCAAAGAAAAACCCGGCAGCGCGAGGCGCTGCCGGGCTTGTCGTGTTCGCGAAAGTAAGGTGACTTACTTCTTCGCCATCTTCAGCTGTTCGACCATGGCGAGCGACTTTTCCACGTGATCGGCGGGCGCGATCTTGTCGTCGTTCGAGGAGTAGGTGGAGACGATCTTGTGATCCGGCGTGATCACGAAGGTCGTGCGTTCGGCGGTTTCGTTCTCAATAGCATTGCCCTTCACGTCTTTGGCGCCTTCGCGGACCGGGCTCAGCTTGATGTCAAAGGAACGCGAGATGGAGCCGTCGGCATCGGCGGCCACCGGGAACTTGCCGGCGCAATATTCCGGATCGGACGAGAAGGCGTTCAGTTTGGCGATGGGATCGCGCGAGACGCCGATGATGGTCGCGCCGGCGGCGGC
>CAITZE010000272.1 GCA_903896775.1 uncultured bacterium | reverse complement strand
GGCCGCCACCGCAAGCCGCCTAAGGACAAATTACAGGGACAAATCGCCGAACTTTTGCTGGCGCCCTCCGCCGTACGCGACCGCCTGACCGCCGGCATCTATATCGGCCCACCCGAGCAACCGGTTGGTCAGCTCGATGTCGCCATGCAGGCCGTGATAGACGCCGATGTAATTACCGCGCGCCTGAAGAAGCAGGGCATCAAGAGCGCGCACGATCCGCGTGTCGAAAGTGCGACGAGCCCTGCGGAAAAGGCGATTCTCGCGAGGGCTGAGGAGTTGACCCAAAAGGTCATCGCCGTCGACGACTTCGCACCAGGAGATGTCTCGCCGCTATGGAATAGCCGCTAAGTGGGAGATCAGCGGGCTTGGCCGGCGCCGCTGAGAGAGACAACCATGTCAACGTGTGTGCTGCCCAGAACCGATCCGCGTGCGATGGTGATAACCGCGCTTCGTCCCGTTGCGGGCGAGTTTAACGCCAAAAGACTGGGATCGGCGCGCATGGAGGTGACTTCCATCCAGCCGAAATTAGCCATTTCCTTATGCAGGAAATCGAACACTGCGTCGGCGCTGGTACTGGTCGTATAGGCCAGACGTCCGGTCCACTTTTCATTGGTACCGAAAATAATCGTTCGTTCGAGATCGATTTTATACCCGGCGGGCAATGCTGTGCCTGCGGCGATGGGCGCCATGTTGGGCGCCGGGGCTGTTGCAGTGCTTGCTGTGGCTGGCGGGGGAGTTGCCTTGACCGACTCTTTTTCGGCGCAGGCGCTCAAGCCCCAACCGGCCAAGATGAGGCAGAAACCTATGACCGACTTGCGGCGATACAACATGCAGCAGCGTCCTCTAAACTTGCTCCGTCATTAAATCCGAAGCAAACGCAGTGTAGCAAAAATTTGCTCACGCCGCGAGTTCTGGAAAACAGCGCGCCATGACGCGTTCGAAATGAGCGACAAGGCTCGTGTGCTTCAGCGCCGCTGTCCGCAACGGGCTATTCCAAGGGGTATGTAAGATGTTGCCGACAAAAGCCGCGATACAGGCATCTGTCGTCGTCGGTTGATCGCCAAAGGCCCACGGACGGGTGCCGAGCCAATGGGCCAGCGCTTGAATGTCCGCGCCACCCATCTGCCAGATGCCTTCAGGCGGATGGCGTCCAATGCCATGGGCCTTCAACGTCTTCATGACCTGACCTTGCGCCACGCGAGACACAAACGGCGTTACAAACGACGGCAAACCCAAAAGCTCTTGCAGATAAGGCCGCCACTCTCCCCGCGTGTCCGGGTCCGCCCAGCGCATATAGACGATCACCCAATAGAGGTGCTCTTCCATGAGCCGTTGGAGCGCCAACGCTTCGGCCCGCTGGGCCAGAGTCAATTTGCCGTCCACGATATGTCCATGCGTGCGTTCGAGGTGCGCGATGATGAGTCCTGAATCCGTCATCATCGTGCCATCGATTCCCACGAAGGGCGCTTTGCCCGTAGACGAGCGCGGACGGTCCCTCACGTGAACAACATCATAAGACAGGCCTGCAAGGCGCAAGTACGTTTCCAACTTCATGCAAAAGGGGCTGGCGTTGGGAAGGCCGAACATCGGCTTGAACTGAAATAGCGTTATGCCCATCACATGAACCCTCCAGCTTGGCGATGCCACAGCCGTGCATAAGTGCCGTTTAATTTCAGCAATTCATCATGCGTGCCTTGCTCGATGATGCGGCCTTCTTCCAGCACGACGATGCGGTCGAGGTGCATAATCGTGGAGAGGCGATGCGCGATGGCGATCACCGTACGTCCTTCCATGAGACTGAGCAGGCCATCCTGGATCAGATGTTCGGCTTCGCTGTCGAGCGAAGACGTCGCCTCGTCGAGGATCAAGATCGGCGCATTTTTCAGAAACGCGCGCGCAATCGCCACGCGCTGACGCTCGCCGCCTGAAAGCTTCATGCCTTTCTCGCCGACGATGGCGTCATAACCGCCCGGCCGTGCGGCGATGAATTCATGACAGTGGGCGAGCTTTGCCGCCGCGATCATCTCAGCCTCGGCCGCGTTCGGCCTGCCGTAGATGATGTTGTCGCGCACCGAGCGGTGGAAGACGCTGGGCGTTTGGGGAACTTCCGCGAAGGCTTCGTGCAGAGAATCCCACGTGACGCCGGCGATGTCGTGACCGTCGATGAAAATCGCACCGGCCTGCATGGCGAACTGACGTCGCAGGAGCCGCAACAACGTGCTTTTACCCGCACCTGACGGACCCACTAGGCCAATCTTCTCGCCAGCGGAAATATTCAAATTGAGATGCGCAAAAACCGGCGTACCGTCGGGATAATTAAAAGTCACATCGCGCACATCCACCGCGCCGCCCGAAACTTGCAGCGGCAATGCGCCCGGCAGATCGACAATTTCATGCGGCTTTGTAACGGTCTCCAGACCGTCGGTGAGAGTCCCGAGCTGCTCGAAGAATGACAACAGGTTGTCGCCGAGCGTGTTGACATGGGCCGAGATCAGCAGACTCAAAGACATCAGCATGGTGAACGTGCCGACCGAAACACGGCCCGCCACGGCCTCACGGAAAGCCCACCACACCACCACGATCAGGAACGCGACGCCGACGGCGTGAAGCGCGAGACGCATGCGAAACAGCACGAGGCGAAGCTCAACACCAGTGTCGTGTTCGCGCATAGCCAGTGGAGCGAGCGTCGCGCGTTCCATGGCTCGGCGCGCGAAGGCCCGCACCAGATCCCAGTTGTTGAGGGAATCCACAAGCCGGCCGGCATAAGCGGTATTGGCAACGGAGTTGGCCTTGGCATACTTGCGCGCGCTTTGCGCAAGGGCCGCCGCCACAATCGTGAAGACCACCGCGAAGGCGCCGAACAGCGCGAGAAACTGTGGCGCTTGGCGCGCGACCAATGCCGCCGACAGCCCAAACAGCACCACCAGACGCGGGAAGGCGGAAAATACGTAATCAATTACACCCGTCGCCGCCTGCGCAGCGGTGCGCACTTTCGAAGACAGTGCGCCGGACATCTGATCAAGAAAAAAGCGCGGCGCGTGGCCGTGAACATAGACGAAGAGATCGTCTTGAATATGCGTCCTTAGCGCCAGCATGGTCGTCGTGCTCGCCAGGGTATGCACGCGAGACAGCACCGGCCCTACCACCCAAATCGCGCAGAGCACCAGAAACCACGTCCAAGCCTGGTGATCTGTCCCAGCGGGCGCGTTGGCCAGCGAGATCGCGGCCAGCGCATTGACCAGGGCACCCAGCGCATAGGGCTGAAGATTGTCGACACTGGCGCCGATCAGCGCCAATGCAATCATGCCCGAGATCCGCACGCCACCGTGACGGCGGACCTGATCCCAGACCAATGCGAAAGGCGTTGTCGGTATGTATTCGCCGGATGAGGGCAGCAGCGCGGCATTTGAATTTAAAGTCGCGTGCGGCGCGGTTGTCGGCCGGCTGGAAGAGTCTTCAGGCATGCGCGAGTGTGAGGACGCGAGAGTCGAGACGCAAGAGTCTACATTAGCCTAAAAAACAGAAGGCCGGGCGATACACCCGGCCTTCCGCTACAATCTTATCGGGAACGACTACGGCATCAACTGGCCGCGAATTTCGCCGCCCTTGTTCATGTCGGTGTGAACGTTGATGTAGGTCTTGCCGGCAAGAATGTCGGCGATCTGCGCATCGGTCAGCGTCGCTTTGCCTTCAAGCGGGCTGGTCACAGGCGCGCCTTTGGCACCCAAAGCTTGGATCACGCCGGCATTAGCTCCCGGCGCGGCGGGGCCATGGATATGTGAGGCCGTGCCTGGGCCGGTGAGACCTTCGAAGGTCACCTTCCAGCTGACTTCTTTGGTGGCGTCATCGACGGTGACTTCGGCCATGCCCTTACCCGTGCTGGTATTGGCGGGAACTTCCGAAGCGGCGTTCAATGTAGCTTTCAGCTTATGCACCGCCGCGTTGGCGCTCGCGAAAGTCATTCCGGCGGCGATCAGCGAGCCGACGGCAATACGAATAATTCTCGTCATGCGATTCTCTCCCTGGGTGCTCGATTACGTTCGAAGCGGCCGTTATGGCCGGCCCGTAAGTGCCGAGGCGCGCCAGGATAGCCGCTATTTAACGGCTGTCCAGGCGGTTTCGGGCCGGCCTTAATGACGCTTCGCTTACTCCATTCCGGCGACGGTCAGGATAACGGTCAAGCAAGCATCCATGCCCTGCAACATTGGCGCTTTGGCAACATCGAGCCATTCATCCAATGAGTGTGCACGACCACCGGAGTTCGGGCCATTCTTGCCGATGGTGATGGCCGGAATGCCGAGGCTCATGGGGATGTTGGAGTCCGTCGAGCCGAAGCCGTAACCCGGCTTGAACCCGTTGGCGACAACAGCCGCCGTGGCTTCCTGCACCAGCGGCGATTTTTCATCGATGCTGCCAGCGGGGCGATCGCCGATCTTCTTGATGTCGACCGTGATCTTGCCCTCTTTGGTTGAACGCGCCTTATTCTCTGCTTCCGTAGAATCGTTCATGATCTTGAACATCCGGGCTTCAACCTTATTCAGTTCTTCCGGCGATTCCGAACGCATGTCGATATCCATCCAGACACTGAGCGGGATGGAGTTAACCGAGGTGCCGCCGCCGATCACGCCGATGCCGAAGGTGGTCTTGGGCTTTTCGGGAACTTCGGTGTGCGAGAACTCAGCCGCCGCCTGACCCAAAGCGTACATCGGATTGACGAGACCGAACGCGCCGTAGCTATGTCCGCCCGGACCGCTAAAGGTCACGCGATAGCGGCGCGAGCCGACGCCGCCGGTGGTGATGCCATTGGCGCTGCCGCCTTCGACCGACATGAAGGCTTTGACCTTGTCCTTCAACGGGCCTTTGGTGAACAGATAGCGCATGCCGTGCAGATCGCCCTCGCCTTCTTCGCCAACGTCGCCCATGAAGATGATGTCGTCGCGGGTTTTGATGCCGGCGGTGTTCATGGCGCGCACGAATGCAACCAACGCCGCGAGGCTAAAGGTATCGTCGCCGATGCCGGGCGCGTTGTAACGCGTTCCCTGTTTCTTGACCTTCACATCGGTGCCTTCCGGAAACACGGTGTCTAGATGCGCCGCCACGACAATGTATTTACCGTCGGAATGCGTGCCTTTGCGAATGCCGTAGATGTTGCCTTCGCTGTCGGTCGTGACATCGGCAAGGCCTGCGTCCTTCAGCATCTTTTCGTATTCTTTGGTGCGCACCTGTTCTTTGAAGTCGGGCGCCGGGATTTCGGTCAGCTTCACGCCTTCGGCGACATAGCGGTCATAGTCTTTATCCATGGTGGCGGTGGCGGTTTTGAAACCCGGGCTCGCCATGATGCGGGCGACATCAGCCTTGGGATCGGCAGCACTCGCGCCCGACGTAATAAAGGCCAGCGATAACGCCGCCAACGAAGCCGACAAACGCATAGATTTTTTCATAACAACAACTCCTCCAGTGATGAATTCGAAAACGTAGAAACGTAAAAAGGATTATTCCATTCCGGTCGCGGCCAGAATGACCGTAAGTGCCGCATTCATACCCTTCATCTGCGGGCCCTTCTCCACATCGATCCATTCGTCAAGCGAATGCCAGCGGTCGCTTTTGCCGGGCGTGTTTTTGCCGATGACGGTTGCGGGAATGCCGAGACTGATCGGGATATTGGAGTCAGCCGAGTTGTAGGAATAAATCGGCTTGAAACCATAAGCCTCGACGGCGGCTGTTGTGAGCTTGATCAACGGCGCATTCACGTCGATGTTGCCGGCAGGACGGTCGCCAATCTTTTTGATATCGACCGTGACCTTACCTTCTTTAGTCGAGCGCGCCTTGTTCTCCGACTCAACGGCGTCGTTCATGATTTTGGCCATGCGGGCATCGATTTTATCCAGCTCCGCCGGCGATTCAGAACGCATGTCGATTTCCATCCATACACTGAGCGGAATCGAGTTGACCGACGTACCGCCGCCAATCACGCCGACGTTGTAAGTCGTCTTCGGCTTTTCGGGCACTTCGGAGTGTGAGAACTCGGCTGCGGCCGCGCCCAAAGCATACATAGGATTGACGAGACCGAAGGCACCATAGCTATGACCGCCCGGTCCGCTGAAGGTCACGCGATAACGCCGCGAACCGGTGCCGCCGACCATAATGTCGTCCGCGCTGTCGGCTTCGACCGAGATGAAGGTTTTGATTTTGTCTTTGAGAGGGCCTTTGGTGAACAGATAGCGCATGCCGCGCAGATCGCCCTGCCCTTCTTCGCCGACATCGCCCATGAAGATGACGTCGTCGCGGGTTTTGACGTTGGCCGCGTTCATGGCGCGCACAAAGCTCAACAGCGCCACGAGGCAGAACGTATCGTCGCCGATGCCCGGCGCGGCGAGACGTGTGCCCTGACGCTTCACTTTAACATCGGTGCCTTCGGGGAACACCGTGTCCAGGTGCGCGGCGATCACGACATATTTGCCGTCGGGATGCGTGCCCTTGCGAAAGCCGTAGACATTGCCTTCCTGGTCCGTGGTGATGTCGGCAAGCCCGGTGTCTCTCAGCATCTTGGCATATTCCTCGCCGCGCACCTTCTCTTTGAAAGGCGGCGCCGGAATTTCCGTTAGCTTGATGCCTTCGCTGACATAGCGGTCGTAGTCTTTGTCCATGACGGCGGAAG
>CAITZE010000271.1 GCA_903896775.1 uncultured bacterium | reverse complement strand
GCTTCCGTATTTCGAAGCCGCTGCGGTTTTGACGATGTGACTCCGATAGTCGTCGTCATGGATAAAAATCGGCATGCGCTGGGCGTTCATTACGTTGCACTGGAGCAAGAAGCGCAAACGATCGATCAGCGTGTCGGCGCAGCCATTACCGATCTCGACCAGCTCATAAATGAACCTCAGCGCGTGATCACACAGCAACCGCCCGTTCTGCTCTTGGCGAATATCGTAAGCCCAGATTTCTGCCGCCGGTTGATTGAGCTTTTCAATAACGGTGGACATTTCGACAGCGGCTTCATGTCGGTCGATAGTGCGGGAAAGTCGATTTTAAAAATCGATCACGATTTCAAACGGCGCAGTGACCACTTCATCCAGCCCGGTCATCCCGTTCATGATGAACTCATCGCTATTCTTTCGACCCGTATCGCGCCTGAAATAAAAAAGGCATTCCATATCGACGTCCGTCATTGCGAGCGCTTTCTTGTCGCATGTTACGATCAGTCGGGCGGCTACTTCCGGCGCCACCGCGACACTACAGGCACGGCTAACGCACATCGCCAATTCGCCATCACCCTCAATCTGAACACCGAGGATTACGAAGGCGGGCACCTGACGTTCCCGGAATACGGACCGCATCTCTACCGTCCCGCCACGGGCGGCGCGGCGATTTTCTCCGGCGATTTGCTACATGAAGCTTTGCCCGTCACAAAGGGCACACGCTACGCCCTATTAGGCTTTCTCCATGACGCAGCGTCGGAGGAACGCCATCAGGCTTACCTTGAAGGCCGCGCCGGCTAGCGAGAGCCGTATCGAACGCTCAAGCTTTCAGTGAAGCCATGTCAATGGAGAAGCGATATTTGACGTCGCTTTTCAGCATGCGTTCGTAAGCTTCGTTGATCTTCTGAATCGGAATGATTTCGATGTCGGCAGTGATTTTGCGTTCGGCGCAGAAATCCAACATCTCTTGGGTTTCGCGCAGGCCGCCGATGGCCGAGCCGGCAAAACGGCGGCGCTTCATCAGCAACGGGAATACGCCGATGGAAAGCGGCTTTTCCGGCGCGCCGACTTGAACCAGGGTTGCATCCCGCTTCAGCAGATTGAGAAGGGGTTTAATCTTATGGTCGGCCGCGACCGTATCGATGATCAAATCCAAGCTGGCCGCGTACTTGCCCATCATCTCTTCGTTGTTGGACAGAATAACGTCATCGGCACCGAGACGCTTGCCGTCGGCAACCTTGGACGGAGATGTCGTCAGCAACACGGTATGCGCACCCATGGCGTGACTGAGCTTAACGCCCATGTGCCCAAGGCCGCCGAGACCGACGATGCCAACTTTTTTGCCGGGCCCAGCACCCCAATGACGGAGCGGCGAATATAATGTGATGCCCGCGCAGAGGAGCGGCGCGGTCGCTGCGAGATCCATGCCCGCCGGGATGCGGAGCACAAAGGCTTGATCGACAACGATCTGGTTAGAGTAGCCGCCGAAGGTCGGCCCACCGATGACTTTCTCGGTGCTGCCATAGGTCATGGTCATGCCGGTTTCGCAATATTGCTCCAGCCCTTCCTTGCACGACGCGCAGGTTTGGCAAGAGTCGACAAGGCAACCGACGCCGACATTGTCTCCGACTTTGAAACCTTTTACGGCCGCACCCACTTGCGTGACCTTGCCGACAATTTCATGCCCCGGAACACACGGGTACTCGGTGAAGCCCCATTCATTGCGGGCGAAGTGCAGATCGGAATGACACACACCGCAGAAAAGAATTTCGATCTGCACATCGCGCGCGCCGACATCGCGCCGGTTAAAGGAGATGGGCGCGAGCGGTGACTTCGCGTCGTTGTTTCCAAAACCTGTGCAAATCAGCATATGCGCTTTCCTTTATTGAGGTTGCTCGCAGCTATCACTTTAATCTCACGCCGCGATATCTTCCAGCTTGCGGCCTCGGGTCTCGATCATCTTCGTCGCCGCAAGCGCGCCTATAGCCGCCACGCCAGCGAACATCGCGAACACCCAGCGCACGCCGTAGTTTGAGACGGTCATGCCAACCAGCGTCGGGCCGACGGCGGACGCAAGGCGCAGCCACGACGTTGCAAGGCCTGTTCCTATCGCACGCATGCGCGTGGGATAAATTTCAGGCGTGTAGAGATAAAGCACAGCGTTATTGGACCCGACAATGCCATAAGCGGCTGTCGCGACAATAATAACCAAAGTGACACTACTCGCACCCGCAATCGCGAGGCCAGCCAGCAACAAACCGCTGATAATGAACGATGACACGGTCCAATTGCGCCGGCCAATGCGGTCGATGCAGAACGCGCACACCAACAGGATCAGCACCTGCCCGACATTGGTCAGCGAGGCCGCCCGCAAGGCGCTTTGCAGCGGTAACTGATAGACCGTGTTGTACAGCGTCGGCATCCAGTTGTTGAGACTATTGGCGACAAAGAAGGCGGCGGCCCACAAAACCCAAGCCACGAGCGTTCGCGCCCGGAAGGTGGACGACAGCAGTTCCCGCCACGGCACGCGCGCTGCAAGAACGCTCTGTGGTGCGATGGCGCTTCCGGCTTGCGTGAGCGTTTCGCCTTCCAGCGGTCTGAAATCAGCAAAGCGCCGCGCGGCGGACGCTTCGGCTTGAATGATCGCGGCTTCGGCTTCGTCGTAACGCCCACGACCGATCAACCAGCGTGGCGACTCAGGTAGCCGCCAAACCAGAAGCGCCACGATCATGCCCGGGATCGCGCCCAAGGCGAACAGCGCTTGCCAGCCATAGGCCGGCACAAGCAAAGCCGCGATCTGTCCGGTCATCATGAGGCCGACGGGGAAGATCATCTCATAGAGCATGAAGAAGCGCCCGCGTCCGTGCGCGCGCGATAGCTCGCTGATATAAGCCGCCGCCACCGGCATTTCCCCACCGATGCCCACGCCTTGTAAAACGCGGCACAGAAACAACATGGGAAAGCTGCCCGCGAAGATGCACGCGACCCCAAAGACTGACATGATTGCCATTGCCGCTGCCGTGCCCGGCACACGGCCACGGACTTCAGCGAGGCGGCTGAAGATAAGCGCGCCAACTAATTGTCCGACGTAACTTGCGCCGATTAGCCAGCCGACATCCTGCGGCATGAGATGCCAAAGTTTAACCAAGATCGGCATCGCAAAGGCCAGCGACAGCGCATCGAAGGCATCGAGGAACGTCGCACTGCCCATAACAATGCGTGCACGGCGATGCCACGGAGAGAACGGCACGTGTTCAAAGCGGGCGATCAGTTCCGCGGCACGCGCGGAGTCCACACGCGTAGAGTCTACTTGAGCCACCTCAGGTCCTCCCCCTACTCGAT
>CAITZE010000270.1 GCA_903896775.1 uncultured bacterium | reverse complement strand
TTCACGCCGGTCATTAGCTACGTACACACCGACCGCTATTCCAACATTGCCTTTTATAGTTACCACCGCGACCACGGCGAAATCGGCGTCACCCAAAACTTCTAGACAAGCGGCCCATCACGGAACCGTGAGCTCCTTTCGACGTTTGTCAAAGCTAAAACCTGCGCCGAAATTCTGCCTTTTTTGCAAAAAGTCCGGTCGTTAGATCACGGAATATGACAGAAAATTTCTGTTTATTCTGGCTTGGCTTGTTGAAGCCTTGCTGCCCGACTGATACACAGACCAGACGTTGATTTTACTGATCTTCACAAGGCCGCTAGATTATTTCTTGCTAGCGGCACCGGTTGCTACGCCTGTCAAATTTTGTTCACGTGAATGGGGCGAGTTAGTCGGTGATGTTGCTGTCGGCGCTTCTGCCAAGCATCTTAAACGATCAGAGCCACATCTTAATGAAAACCGACAGGGTTCCATCGTAGCGCGTTGTCGCGAGGCTTGTTCTCGCGTTTTGTAAGCAACTTTTTTTAGTGTGGTATTCATGCGAGTTCTAATTGTCGAAGACGATCCGATGCTGGGTTCGGCCTTAAATCGCGGCATCGGCCAGGCCGGTTATATTCCCGCGCTCGCGACAAGCGGTGAAACCGGATTGAACATGGCGCGCGACAAATCCTATGACGTCATGATCCTCGATATGAACCTGCCGAAGATGTCGGGCGCCGAGCTTTTGAAGACGCTGCGCGATGAGCCTCATACGCAGAAGCTGCCTGTCATCGTCCTCACCGCGGTCGACGCTGCGGCACAAAAAGTCAAAGCGCTAGATTCAGGCGCCGACGACTATATGACCAAGCCTTTCGATTTCGACGAACTGCTGGCCCGTTTGCGCTCGCTGGCACGTCGCGGCCCCACGCAACCCGCTGGTGTTCTGCACTGCGGCGATATCGAGTTGGACCCGGACGCGAAAGTTGTCAGAAAGGCTGGCGCGGTTCAGGTCTTGACGGTCAAAGAATTGAAGGTCCTCACCCAATTGCTGGAACGCAAAAATAAGATCGTCAGCAAAACCCAAATCGAAACGCAGCTGTACGGCCACGATGAAGAAATCGAGAGCAATACTGTTGAAGTAACAATCTACAGCCTCCGCAAAAAGCTCGGCAAAGAGTTCATTCAAACGGTTCGCGGCGTGGGATATCTGGTTAAGCAGTGAAGCATCTTTCCTTGAGGCGGCGTCTTTTTATTCTCATCGCCGCGCTGACGGTTGCCGCCGTCTTCGGCGTCCAGGTCATAGTCATCACGGGCGCCCAAAAGGAAATATCGGAAGAATATAACGCGAAGCTCATCTCCGACGCCGAAATCCTCTGGAGTAAAATCCGAGAAGACGGCGCGAGTGGCGATGAGGTCACCGAAACCGAAGTCGATCTAAAATCGCTTGTTTCGGAATTGCCGGTCGAGGATCAGGTAAAGATCCTCGACTATGCCGACACGCGGGCTTTCCGGATCTGGATCAACAACCGCCTGGTCAGCCGGTCGAAAAACGCGCCAACGGACTCTATCCCTGCGGCGCCGGCTGGTTTTAGCGACGTGCTTGTGGACGAAGTACCCTGGCGCGTTTACGCGCTCCAAAATCCTACACACAATCTGGTCTTTGAAGTCCGCGAGAACTTATCCGGACGTGACCGCTTACGCCGCGAAATGCTGCTTGGGGCTGCGGGGCCGCTCATTGGTTTGGTGACGGTTTTGTTGGTGGCGTTGTTTTTGAGCATAGATATCGGGCTCAGCGAAATGACCCGGGCGGTCGACGCCATCGACGGACGCACTGAGGACGATCTGTCCCCGATCGATATCGCGACGGTGCCGGAGGAGCTGGTTCCGGTTTTTTCCGCTCTAAACCGGCTGTTCGAGAAGCTGGGGCGCACGATCGCGCAGGAACGCGACTTTGTCGACAACGCGGCCCACGAACTCAGGACCCCCCTCACCGTCCTACGGCTCCAAAGCCAGCTCGCTGCACGCGCCACCAACGAACGCGAACGGCTTGAAGCGACAAGTGCCCTGGAGGGTGGTATCGCGCGCGCGTCAGCGGTGGTGGAACAGTTGCTCATGCTGGCGCGTTTCGGTACGCATGATGCTCCCGTGGAGAACGTGGACTTGTTTACATTGGCGCAAACGTCGATCGCCGTGAACAGCACGCTTCCGGTTGGGAAGAACATCTCGCTGGCTTTAGAGGGCGAAGGACGCCTCCTTGCCACCACGAATGACAAGCTTGCGGCCATTCTGATTGGCGTTCTGCTGGACAACGCCTTCAAATACACCCCCGAAGCCGGGAGCGTTACCGTTAGGGTCGTCCAGGAAGAGTCGCCCGGGATTATCATCGATGACAGCGGACCGGGCATTCCTGAGGACAAACGGGAGAAAGTTTTTGAGCGTTTCTACCGCTTGGCCGGTGCTATTACGCCCGGTAGTGGGCTGGGTCTTGCCATTGCCAAGCAAATCGCCGAACGCCTCAAGATCCGCATTGCCCTGGCAAATCCACCTTCAGGCGTTGGCCTGCGGGTACTATTATGGTTTCCGCAGCCGATTTCCGCTTAAGGCTGATGTTACGACGGCCACATATGGCGTATGATTGTGACAGGCAGACTTCGAGGTCCGTAGGCACCTAAGTAAGGACCCTATGATATTTCTTTCGCCTAACCTATTGTGGATGGTTGCTATTTTGCCGATTCTTACATTGGCATACGTGCTTTTGCTGCGCCGGAGAAACAAGAATGCCCTCCGGTATGCCAATTTAGGGTTGCTGAAAAGCGCCATAGGCCCAGGCCAGAAAGTCCGGCGGCATGTGCCCCCGGCCCTTTTCCTGGTCGCTCTTGGGCTCGCCATCTTCTCCATTGCCCGTCCCGCCGCCATCGTCACGCTCCCGTCCGAGCGCGAGACCATCATCCTGGCTATGGACGTTTCGGGCAGCATGCGCGCCACCGATGTTGAACCCCAACGCATCTCCGCGGCTCAAAGCGCGGCCGTCGACTTCGTCAAAGACCAACCGACAGCGGCGCGGATCGGCGTTGTGGCGTTTTCATCGAACGCTATGACAATTCAACGCCCCACGGAAAACCGCGAGGAAGTTCTAGCGGCGATCTCGCGGCTTACGCCGCAGCGCTATACCGCGATGGGAAGTGGCATCCTGACGTCGCTGCAAAATATCTTTGAGAACGAGAATTTCGACGAAGACATGCCGCGCGGCGGTGGGCACGGATATTCCCTAGATGAAACACCGCCCCCGCCAGAGAAAGAATTCAAACCGGTAATGGCGGGCTCTTATACGTCCGCAGTTATCATTCTATTGACCGATGGCCAAACTAACATGGGCGCCGATCCGATTGCCGCGGCGAAAGAAGCCGCCGATCACGGTGTGCGCGTTTTCACTGTAGGGTTCGGATCCGAGCAAGGCGGACTTGTGGAATTCGAAGGCCATACAACGCGCGTCAAACTTGACGAGCCGACCTTAAAGCGCGTGGCCGATATCACGCATGCCGCATATTACCGCGCCGGCAATCTGGAAGAACTTCACAAAGTTTATAAAACTCTGACCACCACACTGGTCATGGAAGCTCACGAAACCGAACTCACCGGCGCCTTTGCCGGCGCCGCAGCTTTTTTTGTGG
>CAITZE010000269.1 GCA_903896775.1 uncultured bacterium | reverse complement strand
ATGGGCCGGCCTCACAGCCTCGGCAATGTCGCGCCTGTTCTTGGAAAGAATACTGGGCTCGAAGAATTCTTCGCCTGGATGCGCGGCAACTTCGATCCTTCGGTGACGTGGAAGGATTTGGATTTTATCCGCAAGACTTGGGACGGTCCGCTGATCATCAAAGGTATTCTCGACCCGGAAGATGCTCTGGCTGCCGCAGCTCTCGGCGCGGACGGCATTATTGTTTCCAACCACGGAGGGCGGCAGCTCGACGGCGTGTGGTCCACGGCGCGCGCTCTACCAACAATTGCCGCAGCAGTTGGCGATAAGCTGACTGTGCTTGCCGATGGCGGCATTCGTTCTGGCCTCGACGTTGTGCGCATGCTTGCCCTTGGCGCCAAAGGTGTCCTGCTGGGACGCGCCTGGGCTTATGCTTTGGCCGGTGGCGGCGAGGCGGGCGTGGCGCATGTGCTTAAACTCATCGAAGCCGAAATGCGCGTCGCTATGGCGTTGACCGGCGTGACGCGCATCGGCGATATCGATGCAAGTATTCTTGCGCAGTCTCTCAAGGACTAAACAATGCCTCAAGATCTTCACGGAATACTAGTTGCTATCGGCACCGCTGTTTTGGTCGTCTTTCTTATATATCGCCGGGTACGCCGTAATGTCGGGCGACAGCCGGTGAGTATGAAGCGCCTATGGATACGTGTCGGTATTCTGACGGCGATCTGCCTGGCTATTTTATTTCAGGCCAGTGTCCATATGAACAACTGGCTTGGCGCCGGCGTGGGGGCTTTGATTGGCGTCGCTGTCGCGATTTACGCGCTGCGACGTACTGTGTTTGAAACGACGCCCGAAGGCAATTTCTACACGCCCCACTTACTTATTGGGCTCGCGCTTTCGGGGTTATTGATTGGCCGCATCGGCTATCGTTTCATAAGCAATGCCTATCTGCTTCAAAATGCCGCCGCGAACCCGGACTCTGTCCCGCAGCCGCCGGGAAACAGTTTTACGCACGCTTTTGACAATCCGCTGACGATTGGCCTGTTTTTCATCACGGCGGGATACAACATCTTTTTCTGCTACAGCGTGATTAGGCATTTTCAAAAGAAGATAACGCCCGCGCAAGAATAAGAGGCGTCTGATTTATGTGCGGCGTGTGGCGTTAAACCAATCGCGGCCCGGGCGGGTATAGAGCAGATAAAGCGCATAACACTGTAAAATCAGATCCGGCACATTGGCCAAATAATCAGTCAGGGTGTAACTCGACTGGCCGGCCACCCAGAAAACCTGAAGCACAAAGCCTATCATAAGCGTCGTGCGTGCCCATGAATGGCCGGTGCCGATTTTCACCGCGATCCATGCGATGGAAGCCGCAGTAAGCGCATAGCCCGTGGCGCTAACCGCCAGTAATGTTTCGGGCGGGATAGTTAGGCCATCAAGGAGCGGGCTCAGGCCATTTTGTTCAGAAGCCGGGGCGGGGTGAAAAGTCTCGTAAGCGCCCCAGACGCAAGTCCATGCGACCCATATCCAGAGCGCGCGTTCTGACCGCGCGATCGAGCGCGGTTTTCCATTGTTTTCCAATGAGTTGGGGATCGTATAACGGTTGCTCTGATCGACCATAATGAAGCCAGGATGGGCTTTTACCGGTAACATTGCCTAGCCGCAGCATGCTAAACAACACGACAGGCAAGTGATAGACTGGTTGCTCCAACGCGCTGGATTGTCGTTCAAGCATGTTTTCTCTGACGCAAAGTCTCACGAAATGGCGGGCCGCCCCGATACGGGGAACGCGGCAGCCTGATCGTGCCACGGGCTGGCGGCAGCGACTGCGTTTCCTTGCCGTCACGTTCTTGTTGATCCCCCAATTTACGTTGGCCCTGCATCAGCTCGGACATCACCCGGTAGATCTTGTTGCCGGCGATGCTTGCGCCGTCTGCCAGTTGACCGGCACCATGACTCCGCCGCCGGTGGCGCCGGCGCTCGGTCCTGTGGTCCTCATCTTCTTGGGGACCATTCTGTTTCCGGCTGCGGTATCCCTCCGTACAAGCCGCATTTCCCTTTCCTTTAGCGCGCGCGCGCCACCAGCCGTTTTCTCCGTCTAACTTTTCAAACCTGTCACCATCATGCCCGCCACGCGGGTTGTGAAGGCGCAATGGTTTCGATTTCGGAGATACGGTTATGTTCCGTTCAAGATATTACGCCATGTTTTTGGCGTCCCCTTTTTCCGCAAAGTCACAGGTTGCGGTTTTGATTGCGTGCCTGCTCTGCGCAAGTTGTGCGGTAGGGCCGAATTTCAAAAAGCCGGCGCCTCCGGATGTCAACGCTTATACGGCGGACCCGCTTCCGAATACACTCGCCAGCACAGATATTGTCGGCGGTGAAACCCAACGCCTGGTGAATGGGGCGGACATTTCCGGCGATTGGTGGACGCTGTTTCACTCCAAGGCGCTTAACGATCTGATTGAGCAGTCGCTTGCCAGCAATCACGATCTCAAAGCGGCGCAAGCGGCGTTGACCGCAGCGCACGAAAATACTGTGGCTGCCAAAGGGGCTTACTTTCCCAGCATTACGGGAAGTTTCTCGGCGACCCGGCAATCGCAATCGGGGTCCATCGCACCGACGCCCAGCTCAAATGCATTTCAATACAATCTTTTCACGCCGCAGGTCAGCGTGGCTTATGTACCGGATGTTTTTGGCCTTAACCGCAGAACGGTAGAATCTACGAAGGCGCAAGAGCAGGAAGTTCGCTACCAAATGATTGCGAGCTATATCGCGCTAAGCGCCAATGTAGTGACAGCGGCGATCCAAGAGGCGTCGCTCCAGGCGCAAGTCGATGCAACGCAAGAACTCATCGGCATCAACAGCAAAATTGCCGAAACTCTGAAGTATCAATTTGAGAAGGGTTACGCCAGCGGGCTCGATATGGCTGCGCAAGAATCTCAAGTTGCACAAATTAATGCCACTTTGCCGCCGCTTCTCAAGCAGTTGGCGCAGCAACGAGATCTTCTTGCCGTTCTAGCAGGGCGGTATCCAAGCCAGGCGCCAAGGGAGAAATTCGAACTCGCGGGGTTGCAGTTGCCGGAAGAATTGCCGGTAACGTTGCCCTCAGATCTTGTGCGGCAACGTCCCGATGTGCTTCAAGCCGAGGAAAATCAGCACGACGCCAGCGCCAAGATCGGCATCGCAATCGCAAACCGCTTACCCAATTTTGCAATCAGCGCGGATGCCGGAAGAACCGGCCTTACTTTGGCGCAAGTCTTTTCGCCCGGTGCCGGGTTCGTCAACGGCGGGTGGTGGTGTGAAGTTTTTTGTGCCATGGGCGTTGGCGCGCACCGTGGGCGAGTGGAACTTCCGTCAGAACCGTGCGACTCCCTCCATGACGATCGATGAGCACTGGTATATGTCGCCGGCCGTCCTGAATCGCGACACGTATTATCAGCTTCCCCGGAATGATCTCACGGGCGAAACATTGACGCTGGATCGATACGAGCAAGGTCCGCTGGAAGACTGGACTCTCAGTGCGGT
>CAITZE010000268.1 GCA_903896775.1 uncultured bacterium | reverse complement strand
CGCTCGTGTTGAGCAGACCCAGCGCCTGCACTGCGTGCTTCCGTGTATCGGGGTTCCTGTCCCTGAGCGAATTGCGGAGAAGCGTACGCGCGAGGCCCGAACTATCGGCGGCAAAATCGCCCAGCGCGGTGCCGAGCGTGTTGGAGAACACAATCGTGATCCAATAGAACACTTCGTTTTTTCGGGTAGAGATGTTCTCGACCGAGATCGAGCCGGTACTCGTGTACCAAATCGCCAGCGTGGCGATGACCGCCGACAGCAGCAGCGCCGACGACAGCGGATAACCAAGGCCGACGGTGCGGTCGAGATAATCCGACAGCGTGGTGCCGACGGTGGTGGTGGCGACGATGACGCCCCAATACAGAAACGGCTTGAAGGAGGTGGCGTTGACCTGCGCCACCAGCAGCACGGCGAAGATCGCGGCGAAGATGAGCGTGCTGACCAGGTAGCCAAGGTCGAGCGACATCGACAGCGCATCGCCGCCGGTCTCGCCCAAGGTGGTCGCGGCGATCTTGATGACCCAGAAGGCCAGCGTGACGACAGGGACTTTGCTGAGATGCGAGGTCATAAGCGCTCCTTAGAAAGTAAACAGTAAAGCCGCGTACCAGGAATGCCGATTGGTCTCAGCCGCGTTTTCAATGCCGGGACCGGCAGAGGCGACAAGGTGCAAGAGTTCCGTGAAATCGTAGCGCGCGCCAAAGCCAAGCCCGGTGCTGGCCTGGCCGCCGAAGGTGTCGGCGGTCTGGTGGAAAACTTCCGCGCCCAGTTGCAGCTTGGGCAGCACTTGATAGGTGGTGGCAGCCCCCATCAGACAGAAATTCTTGGAATCGCCGCCATGATTGACGAGGCAACCGCCGCCGCCAAAGGCGCTCCAGGACCCGATATCCTTCTCGATCCACAGCGGCAGAAAGAACGAGGCATGTTGTTCGCCAAGACGATGCGATGCGCTGGGGAAAAACACGCGCGGGAAGACCGACACGTCGAGGCCGATATCGTCCTGATGCAGGAAACGGTATTTGACGCCCAGCTCCACATTGCCGAAGCCGCCGATGGTGGGCCCGCCAGCGGCTGCGTCATAAGCAACCGGCAAAGTGATCGACAGCTGCGTATTGGGCAGGATGCCGTAATTGAAATCTAGCCCCGCTTCACCATCGGTGCCGCCGACGGTATTGGTGCCGGCACCGTAAGTATAAATCTCGAAGTGGCCGGTGTCGGTGGGCTCAGGGTCATCGGTGACGTAAGGGGGCCCCGCGAAGGCCGTGGTCGCCACGACGCTTGCACAGAGAAGACCGGCGCAGAAGGGGATAAGCTTCATGCAGGCGAGGGTACGGCTCTGTGCGATGGGCGCAATATCGGAAATGCGAGCTTGTGAATTTGTATAGTGGGAGAGCCTGTTAAAGGTGTTACGGCTCGGCCTGACTTGTATCCGCGCTTCTGCTAAGATTGGGGCGTTGGGGAGTATGAATGGCTCTCGGGGGGGGAATTCACATGCTGCGCATTGCGCCTGCTGTCTTTATCCTTTTGCTTATCGCTCGCCCCGTATTTGCCGCGCCAAGTTTCGATTGCGCGAAAGCTGCGGAGATTTCTGAAAAGATCATATGTGGAAATGATGAGTTGGCTGCACTCGATGTGGAGCTTTCAAAGCTCTATTCGGCTCGACTCTCTGAGCTCGATAGCTTTGGCAATGCAGCACTGCGGAAAGATGAAAAAGCGTGGATAGATCATCGCATGAGATTTTGCGCGCCCCCGCTCGTAAAGGATGACATCGAAAGCCGAACGCTCTGCATCTTACGTTCTTATCGCCAACGCGTCGCCGCAATGCGCGGAACTTGCGAAGTTGATAATGACCATTCATTAGAAGAAATAGCCGACATGAAGCAGCCTTGGTCAATAAAACTTCCCAAGGGCTTTTCAACGAAGCCCGATGTCCAAATTTATAGAAACAGCGACAACGTAACGAATTTCAATCTGCCAAGTACTAGTCTGCCATCTGCCCGTAGAGCGGCATGGGGTATGCGCTGTTGTAGCGGAGGATGGTTGATGACTTGCAAAGTAACCGCTCCAGACGGCACCGAGTGGTTGGTCCAGAATAGCGGAGAATCTTTATCCTATGCGCCAACTACTAACTTAGAGCCCGCAAGTGCCTACGATGAAAGGGCGGCGCGGCAGGATAGAGAGCGTAAGGAACGTTATGAGCGTGAACTGCAGAATCGATCTCAAATTACGCCGTCTCCGTCTTCCCCTGCATCCGCGCATTAGCCGCCGAAATCAGGGAGTGCCCGCCATGTTGGTCGGGATGATCTTCCAGCCGAAAATTAATCGTACCTGGTACGATTAATTCTACGAGAGAGAAGGTATCCCAATG
>CAITZE010000267.1 GCA_903896775.1 uncultured bacterium | reverse complement strand
CGCTCATATTGACCGGCGACCCATGGGTCAGGTGCCCGCCGGCGGCCAGGTCCAGGCCCATGATGGTGTCGCCCGGCGTGAGCAAGGCCAGGAACACGGCCTGATTCATCTGACTGCCGGAGTTCGGCTGCACATTGGCGAAGCCGGCGCCGAACAGCTGTTTGGCGCGCTCTATCGCAAGGGTCTCGACGATGTCGACATATTCGCAACCGCCGTAGTAGCGCCTGCCCGGATAACCCTCAGCGTACTTGTTGGTCAGGATCGAGCCCTGGGCTTCGAGCACCGCCTTGGAGACGATGTTTTCAGAAGCGATCAGCTCGATTTCATGCTGTTGACGGCCTAACTCCTTGCCGATAGCGGAGAAGACCTCCGGATCGGCCTGCTCCAGTCTCGTCCCAAAAAACGCATCCTGCAGGGCGGCGGCGGCGGACGCTGGCGAAGACATGGTCATGCCCTTTCGTTGGGAACCGCCGGACCGCCGACGGATTCGCTGACTGGCCCCTGTCTTTAACCGCCCATGAGCAAGGATCAATCCATCGGCTGCGCAAGAATGCCGACAACTGAGGGAACCGTATCGAGATTGATGCGTTGGCTGTTCTCGCGTCGAGCAGCCAAGGGGGGCCTGAACGGGGCGAACGCCCTGTCTAAGGCAGGACGGCGTTAGGAGATGGCAAGACGGGAAGAGCCAATGAACGCACCGACCAATTCGCCCAAGGCGTCACATGAAGAACGATTGCGATGGAGCGCCGATATTGTTTCAGCCTATGTGGCGCAGAATACCCTTCCCACGACATCCATTCCTGAACTGATCCGAACGGTCTATGTCGCCCTGGGCGGCTTGGGCGCGGCGGTTCTCAAACCAACCGAGAAGCAGAAGCCCGCCGTTCCCATCTCCCGATCCGTCCACCAGGATTACATCGTCTGCTTGGAAGACGGAAAGCAGCTCAAGATGCTGAAGCGCTACCTGCGCTCGCGCTTCGACATGACACCTGAAGATTACCGCCGCAAGTGGGGGCTGCCGCCGGATTACCCTATGGTGGCTCCGGCCTACGCCGCTCGACGATCTGACTTCGCCAAGAAGATCGGCCTGGGCCGCGGGGTGCGCCGGCGGCGCGAACGCTTGGTCTAGACCGGGCCGCTATTTGGGCGCGCGCTTGCCGCTGGTTGGGCCCATGCCGACGATGTAGATCACCGCCTCTTCGTCCTTGGCCCCGTCATAGTGGTACTGGTTGGCCAAGTCGGTCACGAACGCGCCCGGCTTGACCGGAACCATGGCGTCAGGATTGTAGTCGGTTCCGGAATTCACCCACCACGTTCCTGACAACACCCATACGTAGCGATCGTAGGGGTGAGTATGTGGGTGCGAGCCGGTGTGCGGCGGCCATTTGACGACAATGCCGTAAAGTCCCGGCTTGTCCGGGTCCCCGAAAACGATTGCCGTCTGCGATTGGCCCGGCTTGCCCTTGAAGTCGAGCTTGTCCATGGGAACGACAGTGATCATCGTCGGGTCGATGGCGGCGCGCGCGAACGTCGCCCCGCACAGGCCGAAGGTCAGGGCCAAAAAAAAGAGCTGCCAGTCTCAGGCGCCTAAAGAACATCTTGAACTCCCAATTCGTTTCTATCAGCCAATTCGAGCGCCCGGGGCCTAACCCGCAGTTGCGCCACCGCCGTCAGACTTATCAATTCACACGTTTCGGACGCGCACCTTGAGCTTCACTTTTCTTCACGATTGAAGCTGGTTTGCGGGCCCATGCCGACAATGTAGATCATTGCTGGTTCGTTCTTGGCGCCGTCGTAATGAATCTGGCCTGCGTAATGGGTGACGATAGAGCCGGCCTTCACCGGCGACATGGCGTCGGCGTTATACTTGGCTCCCGTTCCCACCCACCAGGTGCCAGACAGGACGGTGATGTAGCGATCATGCAGATGGATGTGCGGGCGCGAGCCGGAATGCGGCGGCCATTTGATAATGATGCCGTACAGCCCATCGCCGTCAGGATCGCCAAAAACCACAGCCGACTGCGCCCGCCCAGGCTTGCCTTCGAACTGCAATTTGTCGAATGGGGCGATGCCAATCGCCTTGGCGTCCAGATCGGCTCGAGCGATGTCGGAAATGCTGGCCCGCGCGATAGGCGTAAGGCTGAACATCGCGGTCAAGGCGACAAGCAAGGCGACAAATCTGCTGCGAACGTTCGCCATCTTCCCACTCCCATGACCCGTTATCTGATCCGCCCATTTGGCAGGCGAATTGTGTGCAACGTCATATGAAACGGGCCGCCGCGCAAGGCGCCAGCCTGCAGGCTATGCCGCTTCGCCGCCCATCCGCTTGACGTTGCAGCGCGCCCACAGGGCGTCCATGGCCTGAACCAGATCGCGCATCATGTCGTCCGTATGGAACGGCGTCGGCGTAAAGCGCAGACGCTCAGTCCCCTTGGGCACGGTTGGATAGTTGATCGGCTGCACATAGATGCCGTGCTCGTTCAGCAGCACATCGGAGATCAGCTTGGTGTGCACCGGATCGCCCACCAGCACCGGAACGATATGGCTGACCGAGGGCATGACCGGCAGGCCGGCGGCCTTGAACATGGCCTTCAGCCGCGCGGCGCGCTCCTGATGGGCCTCGCGCACCTCATTGTGTTCCTTCAGCCAGGCGACCGACGCCTTGGCGCCCGCCGTCAGAGCCGGCGGCAGGGAGGTGGTGAAGATGAAGCCCGAGGCATACGAGCGGATGGCGTCGATCAGGCTGGCCGTGCCGGTGATATAGCCGCCCATCACCCCGAACGCCTTGCCCAGTGTGCCTTCTATAATATCGATGCGGTGCATGGCGCCGTCGCGTTCGGCCACGCCGCCGCCGCGCTTGCCGTACATGCCCACCGCGTGGACCTCGTCCAGATAGGTCATGGCGCCGTAGCGTTCGGCCAAATCCGCAACTCCGTTGATGTCGGCGATGTCGCCGTCCATGGAATAGACGCTCTCGAAGGCGATCAGCTTGGGCGCGTCGGCCGGGGCCGCCTTGAGCAGTTCTTCCAAGTGCGCCAGATCGTTATGCCGCCAAACATGCTTGGCGCAGCGGCCGTGACGAATCCCGGCGATCATGGAGGCGTGATTAAGGGCGTCGGAGAAAATGATCAGGTTCGGCAGCACAGTCTGCAGGGTTTCCAGCGTCGCCTCGTTGGACACATAGCCCGAGGTGAACAGCAGCGCCGCTTCCTTGCCGTGCAGGTCGGCCAGTTCCCGTTCCAGCAGCACGTGATAGTGGTTGGTGCCGGATATGTTGCGGGTGCCCCCTGCCCCGGCGCCGCACTTGTCCAGAACGTCATGCATGGCGGCCAGGACGTCGGGATGCTGGCCCATGCCCAGATAGTCGTTGGAGCACCACACGGTGACCTCGTGGGTGCCGCCGTCGACATGGCGGGTCGCGCGCGGAAAGCCGCCCGCATGGCGTTCCAGCTCGGCGAACACGCGGTAGCGGCCTTCGCTGTGCAGGCGGCCCAGATGGCCGGAAAAGAACGCCTCGTAGTCCATATCCATTTCCCCCGGGGCGGCGGATTTTAGTCAGATCGCCCTCGCGCAATAGGGGCATTATGGTCGCGGCCACCCTCGACCGGCACAGTCACACGCAATCGTGATTACGGCCTGGAAAAATCGTTTCTGGAAAGGTCGTTTCAGATGAAAGCGATCGCCAGCAGGGCAAGGCTGAGGAATAGCGAGACGGAGAGCATCGGCAGGGCGCCCAGCCAGCGCGTGGGATTGGGCAGGATGTCCCAATAGCGCAAGGTAGGGAAGGCCGCCCACAAAGCCATTAGAAGCCCGATAAACCAGAACCCGAATG
>CAITZE010000266.1 GCA_903896775.1 uncultured bacterium | reverse complement strand
GATTGGGATGGCTGGTATTGATGCCGACGAGCCCGTTGCCGATTTCGATGATCTCCCAGGTGTAACGCAGTTTGCGCTCCGGATTGGTCGCCGGAGAGATCCATACCCGCGCGCCAGGTTCCTTCACCGACAGCATGGAGCCCGAATTGGCGCAGTGCGCCGTGACGATCTCGCCGTTCGGCAAGCGCACGTCGGCAAAAAACCGTTTGTAGCGATTAACGAGAACACCTTCGATCAAAGGCGAAGGAAATTTCATTGTGGTTTCTTCTGTTTCGGAACGCCGGTGGTTTCGCCCAATTCCACTTCCTGTGTTTTCAAAACGTCGGCAAGGCGGGCCGTGGCGCTGCCAGGCCGCAGCGGTTTTTGCTGCGAGGCATGCGGCGCCCAGGCGGTCAGTGTCAGGATCTGAAAGGTCGCGGTTAGACGTCCGCGCGCATCGGTGAAGTGCTCGCGGTAAATGTCGGCGGCCCGCAAAAAGGTCTCGCGTCGCGTCGGAATTTTGCGACGCTCAATGACGGCATTAGTCTCGGCCATCGCCCGCAGGTCGCCCATGAGTTTGAACATGTCGGCGTAGGTCACGGTAATAACGTCGGCATCCACAACGGGCAAAGCGAAGCCCGCGCGTGTCAGCAAGTTGCCGGCATCGCGCACATCGGTAAAAGGCGAGACGCGCGGCGCAACACCGCCGGCAGTTTCCGCGTCGGCTTCTAAAAGAGCGCTGCGCAACTCGCGCAGAGTCTCACCGCCGAACATTGTCGCCAGGAACAGACCATCCGGTTTAAGGCTGCGGCGGATTTGGGCCAGAGCACCGGGCAAGTCGTTGACCCAATGTAGCGACAGATTGCTGAGTACAAGGTCCAGGGCGCCGTCGGCGAAGGGCAGCATCTCTTCATCGGCGTTGACGGCTGGCCGTCCCGTATTGGCATGGGCAAGTTGCGCCATTTTTGGGGATATATCCGCCTGAACGAGCGTACCGATCTTTGGATGATGGCCAATGATTTCCGCCATTTGGCCGGTATGACAGCCCAAATCCAGAGCCACAGGAAACTCGCGGGTCACGTCCAGCAAACGATCGCTCAGTCGGACCGCGGCTTCGCGCAGCAGGAAATCACCCTTGGCCAAGCCGGCGGCCGCGCGGTCGCGCCGCTGGCGCACCAACCCCCTATCGAAGACCTGCATACTGTCCGTCATGGCGCTCTTATGGCATTTTCAGAGGGTTCCTTGAAGCGGGAGAGGGCCAAGGGGAGAAGACATGCCTTTTGCCACTTTGACTCATGTTGCTAAAACGGCTTCGCGGCTGGTCCTGGACTCGCTTTTGCCGCCGCAGTGCCTGAGTTGCCATGCCGTCGTCGATAGTCCCGGCAGCCTCTGCGCCGAATGCTTTTCGCGCTTCACTTTCATCACGCCGCCATGCTGCGAGCATTGCGGTATTCCTTTCGAGAACTCCGTCATCGATGACCTCGTGTGCGGAGCGTGTCTTACCGATAGGCCGGCCTTTGAGCGGGCGCGCGCGGCGTTCCTTTATAATGCCGACAGCCGCGCGCTGATCTTAAAGCTCAAACACGCCGACCGCACAGATGCTGCCGTGCATCTCGCGCGTTGGCTGCGGCGCGCTGGGTCCGAGCTTATCGAGCGTTGCGACGTTATGGTGCCGGTGCCTTTACACCGTTGGCGCTTGTTGATGCGGACTTATAACCAAGCAGCTTTATTGGCCAATGTTTTGGCAAAACTATCCGCGAAGCCGGTTGTTCCCGATGCTCTGATTCGTATCAAAGCTACGCCAAGTCAGGGCCGTCTGGACCGTGCCGCGCGCAAACGCAATGTGTCGCGGGCTTTTGCCGTAAAACGTACCGGCGCCATCGCAGGCAAACGTGTGTTGTTGATTGATGATGTTTTGACAACCGGCGCTACGGCAGAAGCTTGTGCGCAAACGCTGCTAAAAGCTGGCGCATCGGCGGTAGACTTATTGGTGCTCGCGCGTGTACCCGGGCCCGGCGCGGGCT
>CAITZE010000265.1 GCA_903896775.1 uncultured bacterium | reverse complement strand
CCAGCCCCCTCGCCGCCTTCAAGCGTTATAAAAATGCCTTTGTGCGCATTCATTTTGGCTGCACCGACACCGTCTTGCCGCCGCCGGGCGCCGGCGGACCAGTGAAGATATACTGCGCGGCAGCCTTGAGGCGACCGACGAAGCCCAATCGGCCGACTGCATTGGCGGCGTGCAACGGAATTTCAATCGGCTCCAAATCTTTCACGTTGATCAGCACTTTGGCCACTTCCGCATCTTTGGCGATCGGTGCCGGTATAGGCCCCTGATAGATGACCTTTACATCCAGCGACTGGCTGTTGGCGCGCGGCACGGTGATGACCACATCCTGCGGGATCACCAGCGAAACATCCGACGCATCGCCCAGCCAGACTTCAGCGGTCGTGACGACTTCGCCGGCTTTGAAAAGCTCGCGGTTAGTGAACTCGCGGAAACCCCAATCCAATAGCTTTGAAGTCTCTTCGTCGCGGGCTTTGAGGCTGTCCATGCCGTTGGCTACCATGATCAAACGGCGGCCATTGCGGACAGCGGAAGCCGTCAGGCCGTAACCCGCAATCGAGGTGTGACCGGTTTTAAGACCATCGGCGCCACTACCGACGCGATACAGTAGCGGATTACGATTGCCCTGCGTGATGTTGTTGTAGGTGAAAGACGTCTCGCTATAGATCGAATAGTATTCGGGAAACTCTGTGATCAAGTGTCTCGCCAGTGTCGCGAGATCGCGCGGCGTCATGTAGTGGTTGTCATCAGGCAAGCCCGTCGCATTGGCAAAGTGGCTGTTGGTCATGCCGAGCTCTTTGGCTTTTTCATTCATGCTCTCGGCGAAAGCTTCTTCACTGCCAGCGATGGCTTCGGCTAGCACGATACAAGCGTCGTTACCCGATTGGATGATCATACCGCGCAGCAGGTCGTCGACCTTCACCTGCGAGTTCGGCTCGAGAAACATCGTCGAGCCGTCGGTGACGGCGCCACCGAGTTTCCAGGCATTGGGGCTGACGGTGAGTTGGTCGTCTAATTTGAGCTTGCCCGACTTGAGCGCGAGGAAGGTCATATAAGCTGTCATCAACTTGCTCATCGACGACGGCGGCATATGCCGGTCGGGATCCTTGGCGTCGAGCACTGTACCAGTCTGGAAATCCAAAATGATGTATTCGCGGGCTTTGATATCTATTGCCCAAGCTGGAGCCCAGGCGGGGCCGACGACGGCCGATGCGAGAACGGTGCAAAGCAGAATCGTAAAAAGACGCTTCATCGGACAGTTTACCTAAGTTTTTTGTATTGTTTTTTTATCGTTTATGCGCGCCGTTCTTAGTTGGCGCATTTGTAAAATCGAGCCGGGCGATTTGGAGGCCTCAAGATTTACTCACGCACCACCTTGGCGTCGTTATACCCGTAAGATTTGATCTTTCCCAGAAGCTGCGTGGCTGTCGAGGCATCAGCCACAGGCCCCAGCCGCACGCGATAGAGCTTCTTATTCTGCACTATGATCGGCACGATGTGAACTGTTCCTAAGTCGCCCAAGCGTTGTTCCAGCTTGCGCGCATTCGCTTCTTCACCGAACGCCCCAGCCTGAATGAAGATATTTCCCGCGGACGCAACCACCGTGGACTTTGTTGCGGATTTTGCCACTGGCTGCGGCGGCGCCTTAATTCCTGTCGTCGGCGGCGGTGATTTAGGTATAGGCGGGATGTCTTGCGGCGCAGGAGGTGCAATTGAGACCGGCTTTACCGCGGAAGGTGCCGTGCCGTACGCATCGAGCGGTCCGGCTACGACCGGTTCTAACGCCGACGAAGATACGACGCTACGCGGTGCTGCGGCGATCTGCGGCATTTCAGGTGGATGCTTCAGCAACGCGAGATTTTTCAGCGCGATACTTTCTTCAGGATCTATTTCAACGCGCACGTGGGCAGTGCCAGCTTCGTAAAACCCTAGAAGCTGAGCCGCGTGACGCGAAACGTCGATGATGCGCGTGCTGTGAAAAGGCCCGCGATCGTTGACCGTGACCTTCAGCGTTCGTCCGTTATCCAGGTTGGTAACTTTGACCACGCTCGGCATCGGCAGCGTCGGATGGGCAGCGGTCAAATCGTTCATGTCGTAGCGCTCGCCGTTGGCGGTGCGCTTGCCATGAAAATCCGAGCCATACCAGGAGGCGATGCCTTCCTCGGCGTAGGAATAGTTCTCCGCCGGGTAATACCAGATGCCTTCGACCTGATAGGGCTTGCCGACTTTATATATGCCTTCGGGTTCGTCTTGAGCTACAGCCTTCGGCGCTGCGACCACAGGTCTCTGGGGACCCGAGGCGCAGGCGGCCAGGGCCAAGGGAGAGCACATCAAAAGTGTGCGCATCGCCCGGTTCAGAGAGCCCATTTTCTGGTATCCGCCCCTTTGCT
>CAITZE010000264.1 GCA_903896775.1 uncultured bacterium | reverse complement strand
GTGTCGGGATCGGTCATGATCGTGGCGGGGTTCGAATTCACCAGAATCACGCGGTAGCCTTCCTCGCGCAGCGCCTTACAGGCTTGCGCGCCGGAGTATTCGAACTCACAAGCCTGGCCGATGACGATGGGGCCAGCGCCGATGATCAGAATGCTTTTGATGTCTGTACGTTTGGGCATCTTAGGCCTTCTTCTGATCGGCCATCAGCTTGGTGAAGCGATGGAAGAGGTAGTGACTGTCCTGCGGCCCCGGCGAGGCTTCGGGATGGTACTGCACGCTGAACACCGGCTTGTCGGTTGCGCGCATGCCTTCGATGATGCCGTCGAACAACGACTTGTGCGTCTCGACGACATTCTTCGGCAATGTGGCGCGGTCCACGCAGAAGCCGTGGTTCTGCGAAGTGATCTCGACCTTGCCCGTTTCCAGATCTTTTACGGGCTGGTTAGCGCCGCGATGGCCCATGGCCAGCTTGTAGGTCTTCGCGCCAAAGGCCAGCGACAACAACTGATGGCCCAAGCAAATGCCAAAGATCGGCTTGCCGGTCGCGATGAGTTCTTTGATCACCGGCACAGCGTAGACGCCGGTGGCCGCCGGATCGCCGGGACCGTTGGACAGGAACACGCCATCGGGCTTGTGACGCAGGATCTCTTCGCTGGTCGCCGTTGCCGGCACCACAGTGACTTTGCAGCCGGCATCGGCCAGGCAGCGCAGGATGTTGCGCTTCGCACCGTAGTCGACAGCGACGACATGGAAGTCAGTCTTGCGGCCATCCTTCACCAGATCGCCGTGGCCTTGCAGCTTTTCGGTCCAGCGTGTCTGCGACCAGGTGTAGGTCTGGCGGCAGGTGACGTCTTTGGCGAGGTCCATGCCATCGAGGCCGGGCCAGGCTTTGGCTCGCGCGAGCAAATCGGCGAGATCGAATTCACCTTTGGGGTCATGGCAGATCACGCCGTTCGGCGCGCCCTTGTCGCGGATATGGCGCGTGAGGCGGCGCGTATCGAGGCCGGCGAGTCCGATCAGATTGTTGGACTTCAGCCAGGCGTCGAGATGTTGCACCGAGCGATAGTTGGACGGCTCCGTGATGTCGTCGCGGATGATACAGCCGCGCGCGGCCACCGTGGTGGCTTCAAGGTCGTCAGGGTTGGTACCGACGTTGCCGATATGCGGGAAGGTGAAGGTGATGATCTGTCCGGCGTAGGACGGATCAGTCATCACTTCTTGGTAACCGGTGATGCTGGTGTTGAAGCAGACTTCGCCGACATTGCTGCCGACCGCACCGACACCGCGTCCCCAAAATACCGACCCATCGCCCAAAACCAATACGGCCGTTGCACCGGCGGGTTTTTGTGATGTGGGGGCGGCAGTGCTGTTCATCGTCGAGTCTGACCCATTCCTTGTCTTCGGCCCGCTTTGGGCTTGCAGCGTTCCATGCCGTCCTTCCATGACCTAAGTCGTGGATTCGACAGCCTGAAACGCGGTTTTTTGTAGTGACTCTTGGCCCGGTTGTGTTGTCGCCCGCGGCACCACATTTATGGATGCGCCGACGTCAAAACTCGGCGGTGTTTAAGCAATCGACGCTGCTAAGTCAAATGTCATTTAAGCTCAATAATTCAAGGCATTACTGCAGCGTCGGAAGGCTTTGCCTCGCGCCGGTGAATCGGCTAGTTTGACTCTTTCCACTCCTAACATTTGAGAGCACCCCATGCTGCGGAACCGTCTCAGCGAGACGATGAAAGAATCCATGCGCGCGAAGAATGAGCGCGTCTTACAAACCGTGCGCCTGATTATGGCGAAGCTGAAGGATGCCGATATCGCGGCGCGTCCCAAAGGCATCACCGCGATTCCCGACGACGAAATCCTTCAGCTGATGAACTCGATGGTCAAACAGCGCCGCGAGAGCATCGAGATGTTCCAAAAGGGCAACCGCCCTGAACTCGCCAAGCAGGAGCAGGAAGAAATCGAAGTCATCCAAAGCTTCATGCCCAAGCAGATGGACGACGCCGAAGTCGAAGCCGCCGTGAAGGATGCTGTGGCCAAGTCGGGCGCCACATCTGTGAAAGACATGGGCAAGGTCAT
>CAITZE010000263.1 GCA_903896775.1 uncultured bacterium | reverse complement strand
TTCTTGGCGGTCAACTTCAATAGGTAAAACAACAGCTTGAGCGGGCTCGGCCATATCCATTTTCCAGCGAGGCCAGATTATCAACTGCCTTCATGACGATTCAATGAATTGGGCGTCCTGCCCGGCAGGACGTCAAGTGACAGGGTCACGAAAGAGTTCACTGGCAAGTGCGCGGGTCACCGGGCGCTGCTGGCGCAGCGCCTCGCGGTCGAGCGTCGCAACCATGCTGCCGGCGGCGGCAAACGAGCGCTCCATCCGGGACACCAGATAGCCGATCAGGCTTTCATCAACCGCGAGCTGGCGGTCGGCGAACAGCTTGACCAGCACGGCGCGCAACAGCGCATCGCCCGGCGGATCGAGCGTCACGACCGGCATTTCGCGCAGCCGCGAGGCGAGATCGCGCAGTTCCGCCTTCCACGCAATCGGCGGTGTGCGGGCGGTGATGAGCACGTCGGCCTTCTCTGCGCGCGCCATGTTGAGAAGATGAAACAGCGTGCGCTCGTCGCAGACGCCCGCGCCAAGGTCTTCGACCACCAGCGTTCCGGTTGCGAGCGCAGTCGGCAGCGATATTTCCTCAAGCGCGTGCGCGGCCACAACGCGTGCGCCGGCGGATGCGGCCCAGATCGCCGCGATGTGGCTCTTGCCCGCACCTTCCGGTCCGACCAGCGCAACAATACGCGCCGGCCAGTTCGGCCATTGTTCGATCAGTGCGAGCGCTGCGGCATTGGCGGAGCCTTCGAGTAAATCCTCGCGCGCAAAACTTTCGTCATGACCTAGTGCAAGTGCAAGCTGGCGCGGCGTCGCCATCTCAATGCGATCCCGTGCCGAGATACATCGGGCTTTCGCGGTACTGCCGAAGCGCGAAGCGCACCAGCACGGCAATCGCCGCCGACAAGGGAATCGCCACGATCAGGCCGACGAACCCAAACAGATAACCGCAAGCAAACAGCGCGAACATCAGCCACACCGGATGCAGCCCGACGCTGGTCCCAACGAGATAGGGCGACAACACGTAGCCTTCCAACACTTGCCCGACGACACCAATGCACAGGACAATCACGATGAGCGTCCACTCTGGCCAGAACTGCAAAATCGCAACCAGCGTCGCAACGACAAGGCCGATGAACGAGCCGACGTAGGGAATGAATGTCGCAATACCTGCCGACAGTCCGATCAGGAATCCGAAATTCAAACCAGCCAGTGCGAAGCCCGCCATGTAAAACACCGCAAGGATCAGGCAGATGCTGGTCTGCCCGCGCATAAATCCGGCAATGGCTCGGTCCATCTCCCGCAATAAGCCACGTACCGTCTCGGCATGATCGCGCGGCAGCAACTGATCGATGGAGGTCACCATCCGTCGCCAGTCGATCAGCAGATAAAATGCGACGACCGGCGTGACAACGCACAACGATACGACGGAAACCAGCGCCCGCCCGCCGGACCATAGCGAGGCAAGAAATACCAGCGCCGCGCCAGAAGCGTTTTTCAGCACGGCGCTAACGTCGAGGTCAGGTACGCCTGATTTTGACAGTTTATTGAACCACGGCTTGATATATTCAGTGACCAGCGCCTGAACGTGCGCCGAATACTGCGGGAGATTATCGACCATTGCGGATGCCTGATTGGCAATCACCGGCACCAGCAGCAGCGCCAAAATCACGAGGACGACTAAAAGCCCAAGGATGATGACGACCGTCGCCACCACGCGATTGACGCCAAGACTTTCAATGCGGTTGGCAAGCGGATCGAGCAGATAGGCCAGCGCCATGCCGGCGACAAACGGCAGCAGCACGTCGTTCAACAGCCACACCAGCGCGATGAATATCGCCAACGCCGCAACCCAGAACAGAACCTGCCGTTGCAACGTCATCAGCGATTACGCTCCACCATCGATTCAACTCAGCGGCTAGGCGTTGTGACGCCCATGTGCCGTACCCACTCACGCAAATAGAAGCCGACCGAAAGCAACGTCAAAATCGCGACCAGCGCCATCAAAACCAGCCGGACTTTGTCAGCATCGAGATTGAAGCCCAGAGCCGCCAGCACAAAACCCGCAAACAGGATTTGCGCCACCGTGTTCAGCTTGGACACCATCAGCGGCTTGATCGTGAGCGGGTTGCCCAGCACCCATGCCAGCATGATCCCCCCCACGATCAGGAAGTCGCGCGACACTACCAGAATGACAAGCCAGCGCGGGATCGCTTCTGTGATTCCAAGCGAGACATAAATCGAAACGATCAGCACCTTGTCGGCCAGCGGATCGAGATAAGCCCCAAGTTCGCTGGCCATTCCGAAGTGCTTGGCGAGAAAGCCATCGACGGCGTCGCTCAGGCCCGCGGCCAGGAACAGGAAGAACGCGATAGCCATTTCCTGCGATGCGATTGCCCATACCATGATGGGTACGAGCAAAATGCGCGCGATCGTGATCAGATTAGGTAAGTTCAGCAACGCGAGGCCCCCGGCGGATACCATGCGTAGATGCAGTTATTCCGCGCACTATACATATCGTCCCCAGTCCTGTTGCCAAGCGCCTGCAAGTCATGCCGGCCGCCATTGCGCCGCGACCGATTTCGCCGTACCAACCGCGCAATAATGGGGGTTTCTGCCGATGACGGGCGCTGAAGGAACTGGCAAGGCGGGCGGCCTCACCTATGCGGGCGCCGGGGTCGATATCGATGCAGGGAATCGCATGGTGGACCTCATCAAGCCGCTGGTCCGCGCCACCGCGCGGCGCGGCGCAGGCGCTGAAATCGGCGGTTTTGGCGGCCTTTTCGACCTCAAGCAGGCCGGATTCAC